>JABFXT010000740.1 GCA_013361595.1 Nocardia sp.
GCTCCGCACTACGATGATCCCGCGCGATTCGGCGGGTCGCCGTTCGGGCATCCCGGCGCGCCGCTTCCGCCGCGCACCGTCCCGGATCCGGCGCAGCCTCCGCCCGGAGACCAGGGGACCGGCGACCCCGGGCCCGGGGATCCGCCGGGCGGCGCCGGGCCCGGTGGTATCGGTGGCCCGTCCGGCGGCGACGAGCCGGGCGGCTGGTCTCCCGGTGTGCCCGATATCCCGGGTGTGCCCGACGCTCCCGGTGCGCCCGATATCGAGATCCCGGGCTCGGCGCCGGGCGGTGGCGAAGACTCGGCGGGCGGGGGCTGGTCCGGTGGGCTGCCGGGCGGATGGTCGCCGCCGGGCCGGGCCGATTCGGATGACGGTGGCGACCACGGCGACGGTTCCGGCGGTGGCGACAGAGGTGGGTCGGCTCCCGGGCCGGGCGGTGCGGATTCCGGGACCGATGGCGGTTCGAGCGGTCCCGCATCCGGGCACTCCGGAGCATCCGACTCCACGGGCGGGTCCGATGGCTCCGGTGGTTCGAACGGCTTCGGTGGTTCGAACGGTTTCGGCGGACGCACGGGGCCCGGCGGGTTCGGTCGCCATTCGGATTCCGGTCCGTCCGGCGGTTCGGTCTCCTCCGGAGATTCACACGACGGTGGCTCGACTGCCGGTGGCTCGAAATCCGGGGCCTCGAAATCCTCCGGTGGTGACGGTGGATCGTCGCGCGGTGGGAACTCGCGTGGCGGGTCCTCCCGGGGCGGATCGCACCACTGAGCGGCCGTGAGCAGGCCTGTCCCGGGGCCGGTTCCGGAAAACCACGTGCGCGCAGGTGGCCGGGCGCGGCACAATCGATCGGGTGGACACTGACGGGGGCCCACCGCGGCTGATCGCGCTCGATGTGGACGGAACACTGCTGCGAACCGGCGCTCGGGTCAGCGCCCGGGTGACCGCCGCGGTGCGCGCGGCTGTCGGCGCCGGCGTCCATGTCGTGGTGAGTACCGGCCGCACCGTGATCTCCACCCGGCCTGTCCTCGACCAGCTCGGCCTGGTGCAGGGCCATGCGATCTGCTCCAACGGCGCGGTGCACATCGATATCCAGCAGACCGTCCCGGTGGCGGTGCATCATTTCGATCCCGCGCCCGCCGTCACCGCATTGCGACAACTCTTCCCGGACATGATCTTCACAGCCGAACGGGTCGGTCAGGGCTTCTGGGCCACCGGTATGAGCCCGGGGGAGTACTACGCCGGTGGCGAATACGTGGTCGTCGACGATCACACCCTGGGCAGCGAACCCACCCCGCGCCTGAACTGCTGGTGGCCCGAGGGCGCCCCGGACGAGATGCACCGGTTGCTGGAGGGCCTGGCATTGCCGGAGATCAGCTGGGTGTACGGCGAATTCGGGCCCTGGCTCACCATTTCCCGGCACGGAGTATCCAAGGGCTGGGCACTGGAACACCTGCGCGGCCTGCTCGATATTCCGCGAACCGCCACCCTGGCCATCGGCGACGGATTCAACGATCGTGAGATGTTCGCCTGGGCCGGACATTCGGTGGCAATGGCGAACGCGCCGGTGGAATTGCACGGTCTGGCCGACGAGGTCACCGATGATGTCGACGCCGACGGGGTGGCCACGGTGCTCGAACGCTGGTTCTGATCTCCGGTCCGCGCACCGGGCGCCCGGGTCTCCGGGCGGGAACGAGAAGTTTCAGGCCGACAGCGGCAGTGCGCGGGCGCGGGCGTTGTCGTAGCGGTCCCAGACGATCTCGGCGAGGGTCTGGTCCGGGCCGAGGACTCCGGCATGTGGGAGCAGCGGTGCCTGGTCGCGGAGCCGGTCGGTGAGCCGGCCGGGGGCGAGGAACCAGGGTGCGAGCAGGAGCCGGTCGGCGCCGCGGGCTCGCAACCGGGCCGCTGCCCGCGCGAGGGTGGGTTCCGCGGTGGCGAAGCATATTTCGGTGCGAATACCGGTGCGGGCGGCGAATTCACCGGCCAGCCCGGCCGTTGTGCGGTTCGCGGCGGTCGAGGACGACCCGACCGCGGCCAGTGCGATACCGAGCCGTTCGGGCTCGGTATCCCAATCGCGTGCCGTGCATTCCGCGTGGACGCGCGCGTGGAGGAGTTCGAGCAGGCGTGGGTCCGCGCCCAGCACCGGGGCCTGGGTGAGCTCCAGCCCGGGGTGACGGGCGGTCGCGCTCGCCAGCAGCGCGGGCAGGTCCGCCCGGGCATGGAACGCGCTGCCCAGCAGTAGTGGGACGACCACCGCCTGGGTCTCCCCGGCGGTGGCGATCGAGTCCAGTACCTGTCCGACCGATGGCGCGTTCAGATCCAGGAAGGCCAGGCGTGTCGGTGTCCCCGGACGCGCGGCCCGAACCTGCGCCAGGAGCGCGGCGACGGTGGCGGCGGACCGAGGATCTCGGCTGCCGTGTGCCACCGCCACCAGCGTCGGACCGTTCGGCATCAGGCCTCGGTTCCGACCTCGACCGCCGTGAGCACATCGCCGACCAGGCCCGCCGCGAGCGTGTTACCGCCCGCCGGGTCGATGAGCAGGAAACTGCCCGTGTGCCGGTTCGTGCGGTAGTCGTCGGTCGCGATCGGTTCGGCGACCCGTACCGAGATCCGGCCGATATCGTTGAGCGACAGCGTCTCCGGGTTCGGTTCGGCGGCCAGGCGCTGTTCGTCGAAACGCTCGGTGAGTGCGCCGACGATCGCCTGGGTGGTGCGGGTCCCGTGCTTGAGCAGCAGCCGGGCGCCGGGACGCAGCGGTTTGTCGCCGAGCCAGCAGACGGTGGCGTCGAAGGTGTCCACCGGTTCCGGCGCGTCGGCCGGGGAAGCGAGGGTGTCACCACGCGAGATATCGACCTCGTCGGCCAGTATCAGCGTGACGCTGCGTCCGGCCTGGGCGACGGCCAGTTCACCGTCGGGAGTGTCGATCCGTTCGACGGTGGTGCGGATACCGGAGGGCAGTACCACCACCTCGTCGCCGGGCGCCACCGATCCCGCCGCGATCTGACCCGCGTATCCGCGGTAGTCCGGGTGCTCCGGTGTCCGCGGCCGGATCACGTACTGCACCGGGAAGCGCAGGCCCACCGCGTGGTCACCGGAATTGTCCGCATCCACGGGTACCGATTCCAGATGCTCGATCAGGGACGGGCCGCTGTAATACGGGGTCCGGTCGGAGCGGGTGGCGATGTTGTCGCCGTTCAGCGCCGAGACCGGGATCTCCAGCACATCCTCGTCCGACCAGCCGAGGGTCCGGGTGAGATGTGAGAACTCCGCCGAGATCTCGGCGAAGACCTTGGCGGCCGCGGCCTGCTGTGCCTCTTCGCTGGGTTCGTCCCCGCCGATGAGATCGATCTTGTTCACCGCCAGCACCAGCTTCGGCACGCCCAGCAGTGCCAGCACCGCGGCATGGCGGCGCGTCTGCTCGATAACCCCCTTGCGCGCGTCCACCAGCAGGATCACCAGCTGGGCGGTGGAAGCGCCGGAGACGGTGTTGCGGGTGTACTGCACATGCCCGGGGGTATCGGCCAGAACGAACGACCGCTGCGGGGTCGCGAAGTAGCGGTAGGCGACATCGATGGTGATGCCCTGCTCACGTTCGGCCCGCAGACCGTCCACCAGCAGCGACAGATCGGGGGTGGACAGGCCTTTGTCCACCGACGCCCGGGTCACCGCGTCGATCTGGTCGGCGAGCACGGATTTGGTGTCGTAGAGCAGACGTCCGACCAGAGTGGACTTGCCGTCGTCGACAGAACCGGCGGTGGCCAGCCTCAGTAGGTCGGACATATCAGAAGTAACCCTCTCGTTTGCGGTCTTCCATGGCGGCTTCGGAGACCCGGTCGTCACCACGGGTCGCGCCGCGTTCGGTCAGCCGGGAAGCGGCGACCTCGGCCAGGATGGCCGCGTTGTCGGCGGCGTCGG
Organism: Nocardia sp.; assembly: GCA_013361595.1. Taxonomy (GTDB): domain Bacteria; phylum Actinomycetota; class Actinomycetes; order Mycobacteriales; family Mycobacteriaceae; genus Nocardia. The sequence goes on from JABFXT010000740.1 coordinate 3,913, forward strand.
ACAGGATGGCGCCGGTGGTGGAGCCGTCGCCGACGGTGCGGTAGCGCACCGAACGGGTCTCGAGGACCTCACCGTCGTTCGGGCCGCCCCAGCTGCCGGGAGTCATCCACATGCCGTCGCGCTGGTACACCGGACGCTGGTGCGCGTAGTAGATGGTGGCCAGTTCCACGTTCTCCCGCGCGATATAGCGCCAGATATCGAGCTCGGTCCAGTTGGACAGCGGGAACACCCGGACGTGCTCGCCCGGAGCGTGCCGGCCGTTGTACAGGTTCCACAGTTCGGGCCGCTGCCGCTTCGGATCCCACTGGCCGAAGGCGTTGCGCAGCGAGAAGATCCGCTCTTTCGCGCGGGAGCGTTCCTCGTCGCGGCGGCCGCCACCGAAGACCGCGTCGAAGCGGTTGTCGGTGATGGCGTCCAGCAGCGGCACGGTCTGCAGCGGATTGCGGATACCGTCCGGGCGTTCGGTGAGGCGGCCGACGGCGAGGTAGTCCTCGACGCCGGCCACATGCAGCCGCAGACCGTACTTCTCGACCACGTGATCACGGAACTCCAGCACCTCGGGCAGGTTGTGCCCGGTGTCCACGTGCAGCAGCGCGAACGGCAGCGGCGCCGGCCAGAAGGCCTTGAGCGCCAGGTGCAGCAGGACGGTGGAGTCCTTACCGCCGGAGAAGAGGATCACCGGGCGTTCGAATTCGCCCGCGACCTCGCGGAAGATATGGATGGCTTCCGATTCCAGTGCGGCCAGGGTGTCGAAATCCGAAAGTCCGACGGAGCGTTCGGTGGTGAATACATCGGTCATGAGGCGTGCAACCCACATTCGGTCTTGGCGAGGCCG
>JABFXT010000439.1 GCA_013361595.1 Nocardia sp.
AGGCGTCGGTCACGGCGACCGCGTCCTGCGAACCGCGCACGTCGTGGACGCGCACCCCCCACGCTCCGTGCCATGCCGCCAGCGCGGAAATGGTGGCGGTGGCCGTCTCCCGGCCGGCGGGCGGGCGCGGCCCGTCGGCATCACCCAGCAGTGACCCGAGGAAGCGTTTGCGCGACGCGCCGATCAGTATCGGGAACCCGTCGGCCACAAAGAGATCCAGGGCGCCCAGCAGAGTCCAGTTGTGTTCCGCGGTCTTCGCGAAACCCAGGCCGGGGTCGAGAATGATCCGCGCCGGATCGACACCCGCGTCGATCGCCTGCTGCACCTGCGCCCCGAGCTCGGAACGCACCTCGGACACCACATCGTCGTAGTGGTTCGCCGGACCCGTATGCCGGTAATCCGACGCGGCCCGCCAGTGCATGAGGATCCACGGGATATCGGCGGCGGCCACGACCGCGGCCATCGCCGGGTCGGCGCGACCACCGGAGACATCGTTGATCACCGTCACGCCCGCGGCGACGGCAGCTTCGGCGACCCGGGCCCGCATGGTGTCGACACTGGTCGGGATACCGGCGGCGACCAGACCGCGCAGCACCGGAACCACCCGTTCGACCTCGGTCTCCACATCGATACGGACGGCGCCCGGCCGGGTCGACTCACCACCGACATCGATGATGTCGGCGCCCAGCTCGTAGAGCCGGATCCCGTGTTCGACGGCCCGCTCCGGATCGAGGTAGCTCCCGCCGTCGGAGAACGAATCGCTGGTCACATTGACCACGCCCATCACCACGCAGGACCGCCCCGGGCGCGGATCCACGCCCGGGCGGGGCCGGATCCCGGTGAGTGTGGGTACCGCGGGAGCCGTTCGCTGGTCGCTCACTTGCGCAGGATCAGGTCGAGGGCCTCGGAACGCGAGGCCGAGTTCGTCTGCAGGATTCCGCGGACCGCCGACGTGGTGGTGCTGGCACCGGGTTTGCGGATTCCGCGCATGGCCATGCACAGATGTTCGGCCTCGACCACCACGATCGCGCCGCGCGGATCGAGTTTCCGCATCACCGCGTCCGCGATCTGGCTGGTGAGCCGTTCCTGCACCTGGGGACGTTTCGCGTAGAGGTCGACCAGCCGCGCCAGCTTCGACAGACCGGTCACCCGGCCGTGCGGACCGGGGATGTAGCCGACATGGGCGACACCGTGGAAGGACACCAGATGATGTTCGCAGGTCGAATACATCGGGATATCGCGAACCAGGACGAGTTCCTGATGTTCCTCGTCGAAAGTGGTGTTGAGCACCGCGTCCGGTTCCACGTAGAGCCCCGCGAACATCTCGCGGTAGGCACGGGCGACCCGGGCGGGGGTATCGAGCAGCCCGGGCCGGTCCGGGTTCTCACCGACCGCGAGCAGCAGTTCGCGCACCGCCGCCTCGGCCCGAGCCTGATCGAACCGCGTACCGGTGTGCAGCGCGATCAGCTCCGACCCGGACGCTTCGTCTTCCCCCAGCTCGGCGGGGATACCGGCCGTATGGCCGTTGGTCTGCTGATCGGTCGACATTCGAGGACACCTCCACATCTCGGGCGCGGCAGTACACACCGGGCGCCGAACCCGTCCGAGCGTAATCGGCGACGGGTTACTGCCGACCGTTCGGGCTGTCCCAGGAGTGCGGTCCGCCACGCCCGGATTCCTCACCGGAGCCGTAACCGGATTCTTCTCGACCACCGTCGTAGGGCGAACTCCCGCCCTCGTTGCGGTGTCCGTCGGAGTGCTGGTCGGGATGCGGTTGCCGGGCCTGTTCCTGCCCGCCGTAGCCGCGATCCGCCGGTGGGGCCTGCGGCTCCTCCCGCGGCGGCCAGCCGGGCGCCGACCAGCCGGCCGGAGCACCGTAGTCCGGGCGGGAGCCGTGGGTGGCGCCCCGGGGGTAGGCGGGAGCGGGTTGCGGGGCCGGATAGCCCGCGGGCGGCTGACCGTACCCGGGCTGCTGGACAGCACCGCCGGGGAAGCCGGCTGCCTGCGGAATGCTTCCGGCGGGTGCCGGATCACGCGGGGCGATACCGGCGGGGGTCACGGGTTGTGGCGGCCACGGCTCGCCACGTTCGGCCGCGAGCTCACCGGGGGTCTTGATCGGCGGTTTGTCCGACGGCACTCGGTCGCCGAAATCGTTGAACGCGGTGATGCGGGGCCGCTTGTTCACAGCGCTGAGGATGGTTTCCAGGTCCTTGCGGTGCAGGGTCTCGCGTTCGAGCAGGGCCATCGCCAGATCGTCGAGCACATCCCGGTACTCGCTGAGGATCGCCCATGCCTCGGTATGGGCCGCCTCGATGAGATTGCGGACCTCTTCGTCGATGGCACCGGCGACCTCGTGTGAATAGTCCGAGGCGGTACCCATGGACCGGCCGAGGAACGGATCGCCCTGCTCCTGGCCGTACCGCACCGCACCGAGCCGGGCACTCATCCCGTATTCGGTGACCATCGCGCGCGAGATCTTGGTGGCCTGATCGATATCGGAGGAGGCACCGGTGGTGGGCTCGAGGAAGACCAGTTCTTCGGCGGCGCGCCCGCCCATGGCCATGACCAGCCGGGCGATCATCTCCGACCGGGTCATCAGGCCCTTGTCGTCCTCGGGCACCGTCATCGCGTGACCGCCGGTGCGGCCGCGGGCCAGGATCGTCACCTTGTAGACCGGCTCGATATCGGGCATGGCCCAGGCGGCCAGGGCGTGACCGCCCTCGTGGTAGGCGGTGATCTTCTTCTCGTGTTCGCTGATGATCCGGCTCTTGCGGCGTGGACCGCCGATCACCCGGTCCACCGATTCCTCGAGCGCGTCACCGGTGATGGTGGACCCGTTCTCGCGGGCGGTGAGCAGCGCGGCCTCGTTGATGACATTGGCCAGATCGGCACCCGACATACCGACGGTCCGTTTGGCGAGTCCGTCGAGATCGGCTTCCGCGGCGATGGGCTTGCCCTGCGAATGCACCCGCAGGATGGCCCGCCGACCGGCCAGATCGGGGTTGCTGACGGGGATCTGCCGGTCGAAGCGACCGGGCCGCAGCAGGGCGGGATCCAGGATGTCGGGGCGGTTGGTCGCGGCGATCAGGATGATGCCGGTGCGATCCCCGAAGCCGTCCATCTCCACCAGCAGCTGGTTGAGGGTCTGTTCGCGTTCGTCGTGACCGCCGCCGAGCCCGGCACCGCGCTGGCGGCCGACCGCGTCGATCTCGTCGACGAAGATGATGCAGGGACTGTTCTGCTTGGCCTGTTCGAACAGGTCGCGCACGCGGGAGGCGCCGACACCGACGAACATCTCCACGAAATCGGAGCCGGAGATGGTGAAGAACGGTACGCCCGCCTCGCCGGCGACCGCGCGCGCGAGCAGCGTCTTACCGGTACCGGGGGGACCGTAGAGCAGGACACCCTTCGGGATCTTGGCGCCCAGTGCCTGGTAGCGCACCGGGTTCTGCAGGAAGTCCTTGATCTCGTAGAGCTCTTCGACCGCCTCGTCCGCACCGGCCACATCGGCGAACGTGGTCTTGGGCATATCCTTCGACAGCTGTTTCGCCTTGGATTTCCCGAAGCCCATCATGCCGCCGCGACCGCCGCCCTGCATCCGCGACATCACGAAGATGAACAGCCCGAGCAGGATCACCATGGGCAGCACGAACAGCAGGATCTGGGTGACCCAGCTCTCCTGTTTGACCATCGTGTTGTACGGGGCACCCGAATCCTGAACGGCCTTGAATATCTGGGCCGAGGTATCGCTACCACCGGGATACTTTGCGATGATCTTGTCGGCGCCCTGGGTGGCGTCGTTCCCGTTCTTCAGCTCGATCCGCAATTGCTGTTCGCGATCATCGATCTGAACGTGGGCGACGTTCTCCTTGTCGGCGAGCTGGCTGATGGCCACCGACGTGTCGACGCTCTGCCAGCCGCGGGTGTCGTTGCCGAAGTAGCTGAACAGATAGATCACGAGCAGAATGCCCGCGATTATCGCCAGGGTACGAAACACAGTCTTGCGGTTCATAGAGCGTCGGCCGGGCGGCCAGTCCTTTCAGGCGTCTCCGCGTTCTTGCCTAGCGATGCGTCGATCTCGCACGGCGCAACCCACATCCTTACCGCCCGGTGGGCGGATTCGGGTGCGGACATGCCACGTTACCGCGTACGGTCTAGTCGATACATCGCGCTTCCTGACTCGTCGCAAGCCAGTGGTTCGGCTGGTGATGCAGTTCAAGAGGTAAACGGCCGGAAAACCACGGTGGTTCCCGGGGTCGTGTTCTGTGATATCTCGTAGTGATCACAATCATGGCACGCATGTAGGACCGATGATGATCGCGTACGACCCGAGCAGGGGGTATGGACATAGTCGAGTTACGGACACCCACAGCTATCGTGCGGCACGGCGAAGGGCGATTGGTCGTCCTGCGCCCCGGTGCCGACGGTGAAACCGAGACCGACGGCGAACGCGTCCTGGACGTCGCGGTGACCGATCTTCTGGAGGTGCGGCTCAGCCGGCGGGCCGACGACGCGGTGGTCATCGAGATATATCTGCGTTATCCGACCCCCGTATTGGTCGGTGTTCCCGCCGATCGGACGCCGTTACCGGTGCTGATCGCCGAACACGATGTCCCGGCTGCCGCCGGGATCGTGGCGCGGATCAACGACCAGATCCTGGCCGCGCAGCGCATCGATATCGCCGCCCCCGAGCTGAGGGCACCGCCCCCCGAGTGGACCGACCACGCCCCGGAGCGCGCGG
>JABFXT010000520.1 GCA_013361595.1 Nocardia sp.
TACTGCACGTGTATTCGTCGGGGACCCCCTGCGTCCCGATCTGATCCGGGCCCGCGCGTCCGGCCGTCCGGAACCACGGACGGCCGGACGCGCGCGGGCGGTCAGTAGCAGTCGGTCGGTTCGCCGACCTTCACCACCGACAGCACCGCGTCACCTTCACCGATGAGCGCCCCGGCCGCCGGTACCTGCGCCACCACGACCCAATTGCGGTCCACCACCTGTTTGCGGCCCTGACCGGTGGCATCCTCGCTGCGCGAGTAGAACACGCCCGCCGTCTGGATCAGATCCTGCGCCGCCTGCAGATTCATGCAGACCACCGCGGGCATCGGCACCCGGGTGGAGATATCCGCGGCGGGCGGCGCGGTCTCGGTCGCGACCGGCCGCGGTGTCGCGGCCGGTCCGGTCAGCTCGACGCTGGTGATCTCGACCGGCACCGGAGCGGGGACCGGGGTGCGCGATTCCGCCTCGGACCGCGGTATCCCGCAACCGCCCAGCACCGCGGTGGACAGCACGAGCGCGCATACGCCGGCTCTCTTCATATGAACCCCTTCGACTCGTTGTTATGTGCTGTAGATCACTTCGAGATCGTTCTGCTATCAGCACTCGTTACGTGGGTGAATCGATCGAGCCGAGCCGAGCCGAGGCGGTGGGTGGAGACGGGACGACGAAGAAGCCGGACCCGCCCGACGGCGGATCCGGCTTCTGTGCGTGCGCGGCCGGAGGGGGGGTCAGCCCTCCACGGCGGCGAAGCCGGCGCGCAGATCGGCGAGGATATCGTCGATACCCTCGATGCCCACGGCCAAGCGCACCAGGCCCGGGGTGTCCCCGGAGCTCAGCTGCTCGTCCGGGGTGAGCTGGGAATGCGTGGTCGACGCGGGGTGGATGACCAGCGAACGCACATCGCCGATATTGGCGACGTGACTGTGCAGCGTCAGCGCGTCCACGAACTTCTTACCCGCGTCGACGCCACCGGCCAGTTCGAAGCCGACCACCGCGCCGGTTCCCTTGGGCGCGAGCTGCTTACCCCGCTCGTACCAGGGCGAGGACGGCAGGCCCGCGTACGACACCGAGGTGACCGTCGGCTGGTCGGTGAGGAATTCGGCGACCGCCTGCGCGTTCTGGACATGCCGTTCCACCCGCAGGCTCAGCGTCTCCAGGCCCTGGCTGATCAGGAAGGCGTTGAACGGCGCGATCGCGGTGCCGAGATCACGCAGCAACTGCACCCGGGCCTTGAGCGCGTAGGCCGGGGCGCCGAGATCGGCGAACACCGCGCCGTGGTAGCTGGGGTCGGGTTCGGTGAAGCCCGGGAACCGGGGGCCGTCTTCGCCGCGGACCGTCCAGTCGAAGGTGCCGCCGTCGACGATCACGCCGGCGATGGCCGCACCGTGGCCACCGAGGTACTTCGTCGCGGAGTGGACGACGATATCGGCGCCGTGCGCCAGCGGCTGGATCAGATACGGGGTCGCGACCGTGTTGTCGACGATCAGTGGAACGCCCGCGGCATGGGCGACCTCGGCGATACCGCTGATATCGAAGATGTGGTTCTGCGGATTGGAGACGGTTTCGCCGTAGAAGGCCTTGGTGTTCGGCCGCACGGCGGCACGCCACTGCTCGAGATCGTCGGGGTCGTCGACGAAGGAGACCTCGATGCCGAGCTTGGGCAGCGTGTAGTGGAAGAGGTTGTAGGTGCCGCCGTACAGCCGGGGGCTGGAGACGATGTGGTCACCGGCGCCGGCGATATTCAGGATCGCCAGTGTCTCCGCCGCCTGCCCCGAGGACAGCAGCAGCGCCGCCACGCCGCCTTCGAGTGCCGCGATCCGCTGCTCCACCGCGTCCTGGGTCGGGTTCATGATCCGGGTGTAGATATTGCCCGGCTCGGCCAGCCCGAACAGCGCCGCGGCGTGCGCGGTGTCGCGGAAGGTGTAGGAGGTGGTCTGGTAGATCGGGAGGGCCCGGGCATTGGTGCTCGCGTCGGGATCCTGGCCGACGTGGATCTGCTTGGTCTCGAAGCTCCAGCCGGCGGACGGATCGGCCGGCGGGGTGGATTCGGTCATCTCGGAAACTCTCCTGTGGGTAGGGGGACGGCAGATCACTCCGGAGCCGGCGAATCCGCCTCGGGCAGTACGCTTTCCGGTCGGCCGCGGCCCGATACCTCGCTGCGGCCCGTTCACGCTAGGGGTGGCCCGGTGTGAATGGCCACCGTTATGTTCGGCCTGAGTCCAATGATGCCGTGTGGGCGGGGGCCGTGACGGGCTTTCCCGTGATCCGGCGCCGAGGCGGATACCGCCGGTCACCCGGCGGCGATATCGCGCGGCGCGTACATGATCAGGGCGACTCCGGCCAGGCACAGCAGCGCGCCCGCGATATCCCACCGGTCGGGCCGGAAACCGTCGAGGGCCATCCCCCAGAGGAGCGAGCCGGCGACGAAGACGCCGCCGTACGCCGCGAGGATACGGCCGAAGTTCGCATCGGGTTGCAGGGTGGCGACGAAGCCGTACGCGCCCAGCGCTACGACTCCCGCGCCGATCCAGGCCCAGCCGCGGTGTTCGCGGACGCCCTGCCACACCAGCCAGGCGCCGCCGATCTCGGCGAGGGCGGCGAGGGCGAACAGCAGGATCGACCGGACAACGCTCATGGTCGCTGAGCCTAGGACTTCGCGCGCACCGCTCGCGCGCGCGGTGTGAACCGCCGCGGCCCGATCCACCGAATCGTAAGACATAAACTTGAAACTGTCTTATTGTCGAAACATGATGGCACAAACGTATCAGGACCGGGTTCGCTTCGAATTGCGCTCCGGCGAGACATGGCGCGATCCGTGGTCCATGTACACCGCACTGCGGGACCACGATCCGGTACACCGTGCGGTGCCCGCCGATCGTCCGGAGAACGACTACTGGGTGCTCACCCGGCACGAACACGTGTACGCGGCCGCGCGCGATACCGGCACCTTCTCTTCGGGCCAGGGCTTGACGGTGGAATACGGCGAACTCGAGCAGATCGGACTCACCGGAAACCCGCCGATGGTGATGCAGGATCCGCCCGAACACACCGATTTCCGCAAACTGGTCGCCCGCGGTTTCACCCCGCGCCAGGTCGCCGAGGTGGAACCGGTGGTGCGCCGGTACGTCCGCGACCGGCTGGACCGGCTGGCCGAACAGGGCGGCGGCGATATCGTGGCCGATCTGTTCAAACCGCTGCCGACCATGGTGGTCGCCTACTACCTCGGAGTCCCGGAGGAGGACCGGTCCCGGTTCGACGGCTGGACCGACGCGGTGGTCGCCGCGAGCACCCAGCGCACGGCCGAGGCCCAGACCGCCTCGATGGAGATGCTGGGTTATTTCGCCGAACTCATCAAGCGCCGGCGCACCGATCCGGGCGACGACACGGTATCGCTGCTGGTGCAGGCCGGCATCGGCGCCGAGGACAGCGATGTGGACGGACTGGTGCAGATCCTGGCCTACACCTGGACCATGGTCGCCGGTGGAAACGACACCACGACGGGCCTGCTGGGCGGTGCGGTGCAACTGCTACAGCGCTACCCCGAGCAGCGCGCGGCGCTGGCCGCCGATCCGGCGGGCATCCGGGTCGCGATCGAGGAGTTCGCCCGGCTCACCTCCCCGGTGCAGGGCCTGGCCCGCACCAGTACGCGCCCGGTGGAGCTGGACGGCACGACGATTCCCGCGGGCCGTAAAGTGCTGCTCGTGTACGGCTCGGCGAATCGCGACGAACGGGTCTTCGGCGCCGACGCCGCGGAACTCGATATCGAGCGGAATCCGCAGCGCATCATGACGTTCGGGCACGGCCCGCACCACTGTCTGGGTGCGGCCGCGGCCCGGATGCAGGCCACGGTGGCGCTGGAGGAACTACTGGACCGGTTCCCGGACTACCGGGTCGATATCGATGCCGTCACCTACGCGCCCGGCCCGTACGTCCGGCGGCCGATCAGTGTCCCGTTCCGGTGCGCGCCGTGATCGCCGGGCGCGGCCGTCCGGCCGCCGCCGAGGCCCACGATGACCGGTGACTGGCTGGCCGGTGGCCGGGTCGAACTGGCCGGCGAACGGATCCTCGACGCGGTCCGCGCCCTGGTGATCGACAAGGGCGCCGGGACAGTCGGCATGGCCGAGGTCGCCGAGGCGGCGGGATGTTCCCGGGCCACGCTGTACCGCTATTTCCCGAACCGGCAGGCCCTGTACGTGGCCTTCGCCGGCCGGGAGGCCACCCAGCTCCTCGCGCGGGTCTGGCGCGACCGGCCGCTGGACGGCCCGGACCGCGCCGCACTCCTGCTCGACGGAATGACCGCGACCCTGGCCGAAGCCCGCAAGACTCCGCATCTGGCCGTGTGGTTCGAACCGGCCAATGTGGGAATCGTGGCGCGACTGTCGGATTCGTCCGAGGTGATCGACGAACTGGTCGCGGTATTCGTGGCGCGGCTGCGTCCCGATCTGCCCGCCGCGGCGGCGGACCGGCTGGGCCGGTGGGCGGTGCGGGTGATGATCTCGCTGCTGACGCTGCCACCGGCGACCGAGGACGAGGAACGCGCCCTGCTGCGCGATTTCCTGCTGCCGTTCCTACTGGATTCCGGTCCGGCGGTGAGGCCCGGACCCGGCTAGGACACCTGGCAGCCCGGAGCCGGCGGGGCGCCGGCGAAGCGGTCTGCGAGGAAGTTCATGCCGCCGACGGCCTCACCCGCGGCGGCTCCCATATGGCCCGGGAACAGCGAGTGGGTCGCGGTGAGGTTCGC
>JABFXT010000167.1 GCA_013361595.1 Nocardia sp.
GCAGTAGCGAAATACTCATACGACTACTTCCCGAACGCCGGGCGTCCCCGCGCCCAGCCCGTGGTGATATCGATATTCTCGAAAATTGAGAATATCATATCCGCTGCATCGCGGCCCCGATTCGCCGACCGCCCGGTCTGCTCGACCAACCCTCACCGGCGAGTTCCCGCCGCGCCCTCCGCTTTCCCGAGCACACCGAAGGCGCAGAGATTCCACACCTCGGCCGCGGTGATCGCGTTCGACCCGTCGTCGGTGCGGGCACCCTGGGCCACGAACATCACGGTCTGCAGGGTCATGGCGGCCATCCGGCGCGGCCGTGCCCCGGCCCGGATATGCCCCGCCGCGGCCGCGTCCCGCATCAGGTCGGCCAACAGCTCGAACAGCGAGGCGTGCGCGACCTGGATCTCGATGGGGTCCGACATCAGCAGCTGCGGTGCGTATTCGGTGAACAGCGGCCGGTGCGCGCCGGGGTCCGGCCGGCAGAACTCGAAGAGCAACTCCACGGCCAGCCGCAGCTTGATCAGCGGGTCACCATCGTTGCCGGTGGCCTCCCGGATCTGGTCGGCCACCTTGGCGATCGCTTCTTCGTACAGGGCGAGCAGCAGCTCGTGCTTCCCGTCGAAGAGCAGATAGAAGCTGCGCAACGACTGGCCCGCGTGGTCGACCACCTCGTGCATGGTGAAATCGGTGCTGCCCCGCTCGGTGATCAGCACCCGGGCGGCATCGAGGAAGCGCTGAACCGCAGCACTGCCGAACAGTTTCGTGGTGCGGACCGAGCGTGCGTCGATCCGCTGCTGCAGGGTCAGCCCACTGCCGGCACTCCGCATGGCGGACCTCCCATCACCGCGGCGGCGACCACCGGAGCGAACCCCCGTCCCGGCTGGTCGCGCCACCTACGGAAACTAGAATATCCCGATGAGAGAATGATATTCTCATATTTCGCAAAAGGGAGGTACATCGTGCAGCTGACTTTCGACGAGGATGTGGAACGGTTCCGGGCCGAGTTCATCGCGTTCCTCGACGAGTATCTGCCGCCCGAGGCAACCGCGGTCGAACGACCCCGCTCGAGCTCGCATGTGCCGCAATGGGCCCGCGAATGGCAATCGCTGCAGTTCGACCACGGCTGGCTCGTACCGGGCTATCCACCCGAATTCGGCGGCCGCAACGCCACGGTCCTCCAGCAGTACGTGCACCGCGAGGAACTGGGCAGGCGCCGGATCTACGAAAGCTGCAACCCCCAGGGCCAGGGCATCATCGCCGCCTCCCTCATCACCTTCGGCACGCCCGAACAGCAGCGGAGATGGGCGGTACCGATCCTGCGCGGCGAAATGCCGGCCGCGCTCGGGATGAGCGAACCCGGAGCGGGATCGGACCTGGCCGGTCTGCGAACCCGCGCGGTTCGCGACGGCGACCATTTCGTCGTCACCGGCCAGAAGGTGTGGACCTCGGGCGCACACGACTCCGACGTCGTCCTGACCTTCGTGCGTACCGACCCCGAGGCGCCCAAACATCGGGGTATCTCCGTTCTGCTGATCCCCACCGACACCCCCGGAGTACGGCGCCGGCCGTTCGCCTCGGCCTGCGCCCCCGACGACCTGGACTTCAACGAGGTGTTCTTCGAAGAGGCGCGGGTCCCGGCGGAAAACCTCGTCGGTGAACTGAACAAAGGCTGGACCGTGGCCAACGGTTCCCTCGGTCACGAACGCACCCTGCTGTGGATGAGTTTCGCCCAGCGGCTACGCATGCTGGTGAAGGATTTCACCCCGCGTACCGAACTGGATACCGACCGCTTCGCCACCTCGGTCATGGATCTACAGGCACTGGAACTGCTGGGTTCGGCGGCACTGGCCCGGGAACAGCGCGGCGAAACCGACGTAGCGGCACTGTCGGTACTGAAACTGCTGGGCTCCGAGGCGGTACAGCAGGGCCTGGAAGCCGCCCTCGACGCCGCGGGTGCCGACGGCCTCACCCACCCCGCGGTGACCTCCCGGCACAATCTGCTCAACCTCGAAGACCACGCCCCGAGCTGGTTCGAACGGTATCTGCGCAGCTTCTCCGGCACGATCGCCGGCGGCACCTCCGAAATCCAGCGCAACATAATCGCCCAACGCGTCCTGGGCCTGCCCCGCGGCTGAGCCGCGGGCCCCACCCCGCCACCCGGCACCGCCGAGCCCACTAACCACGCCGAGGGGCGCACCCGCCCGGGCGTGACCACCTGCGCGAGCGCATTACGCAACCGCACCACTTCCGCCGGGCCGAGCGTCCGACCCCACGCCTCGGTGAACCGCGTGAGGGCGGCGTCGGCGGCCCGGGTGGCCGCCCACCCGCGTTCGGTCAGGGTGATCAATCGCGCCCGCGCGTCCACCGGATGCGGATTCCTTTCCGCGTATCCCTTTTTCACCAGCTCCTCCACCAGCTGGCTGGCAGCCTGTTTGGTCACGCCCAAATGCTCGGCGATCTCACCGACTGTGGCACCGTCGGGCGCCATCCGGACGAATGCGAACCCGTGCGCGGGGCGGATATCGCCGAAACCCGCGGCCACCACCCCCCTGTTCGCGGCATCGGTGACCTCGGCGGCGGCCGCGAGAAGCAGCAACGGCAAATCCTGAGCGGACATGAATGCATCATGACACTTGACATATTGGTCAAGCTTCTTGACTATACAGTCAAGAAGCTTGACCAAAAAGGAGTTGGCTATGCCCGTTGTCCGCACCGCCGAGGTCGAATCCCATCAGATGCACGGCTCCACCTTCACCCCACTCGTCCGCCCCGGCACCGGCAGCAGCGAGCTCTGCGTCTGGCGTCTCGATATCGCCCCCGCCCTCGAAGGCGTCGCTCACCGCATCCACCGCGAGGAAGCCTTCGTCCTGCTCTCCGGCACGATCACCGTCACGATCGGGGACGAAGTCAGCACTCTGACCCCCGGCGACGCCGCGGTGGCCCCCGCCGGATCCGATATCCGGCTCGCCAACCCCTCGGCGTCCACTGCCGTCGTCATGGTCACCGCCCCCGTCGGTTTCACCGGCGAACTCCCCGATGGGACCATCGTCGACCCGCCCTGGGTCAACTGACCGCGACACGCACCAGCCGATGCGGTAGACCCCCGACCGTGGAACGTCCACTGGAAGCCGAGCTCGGGAATTCCGCCCGGCGCCGGCTGGAGCAATGGTGAGCGGAGCGCGTCCGGGGCGATCGGATGTACACCGGAGAGCGGCCGGTCAGCGGGGCAACATCTCCTCCCAGCTGCTGTGGCTGTCGGCCACGAGATCGGTCTGCCGGTACAGCTGACCGTCGGGGCCCAGGTACTCACCGGTGCTCGGGTCGTACTGGGCGAAAGCTACCGCGGGGGCGGCACCGCCGGACTCGGTCGTATCCGCAGCGGGCGCATTGCCCGGCGGTGGCGCGAAGCGTGAATCCGGTGGAATGCCCTGCCCTTCCAGTTCCGGGTCGCGTGGATACGGGCCGACCACCGGCTGTTCCGGAGCCACCGGGACGTAGTCCTGGTCGCTGTTGCAGATCGCCGCGGTCGGTGCGCGTTTACCCGGATGGCCCGCGCACGGGATATTGCGGGCGCCGCGGACCGCGACCGAATGATCCTGCGGCAGTTTGCAGTACAGATTGTCGGGTGTGTCGATGGTGGTGACGTCCTGCGGCGACCGCCATTCCGATGGTGGCAGGAAGCCGACCGTACAGGCCGGTGGGTCGGAGACACCGCTGATCCGGAAGTCGCCGATTCCCAGACCGGAGGCGTTCTTGGTCGGCTGTACCGCCTGGACCAGCGACACCACCGGGGGCAGCAGTACGAGCAGTTGTTCCAGGCTCGCGTTGTAGGTGACGGCGAGCTGGCCCACGGAGGTGAGGTTGGACAGCAGTACCGGCAGCGTGAGCTGCAGCGAGTCCAGCAACTGCGATACCTCGTCGGCGAAACCCGGGCCCGTGTGCAGCAGAGTGCGTAGTTGGGGATCGTCGGCCACCAGTTGCCCGGTGACGTTCGCGGTGGCGCGGGTCCAGATCCGGATCGCGTCCGCCGACCGGACCTGCGAATCCAGCAGCGGGGCGGCGTCTTCCACCAGGGTGCGGGTGTTGTCGCCCACGCCGTTCATCGTCGAGGTGATCTTCTCGGCCGAGCCGAGCAGCGAGTCGAGATCGTCGCTCGCGCCGTGCACGCCCGCGAACATCTCGTCGAGCAGCCGGCGGAGATCGTCTTTCGGGATCGTGCCGACCAGGGCGCTGAGCCGGTCCAGCATCGGGCCGACCGGTTGCGGGATCTCGGTGTCGCGGCGCTCGACGACCGCACCGTCGTACAGGTAGGGCGCGGAATCGGTGCGCGGGAGCAGATCCACGTATTGTTCACCCACCGCCGACACACTGCGCACCTCGGCGGTCAGATCCGCCGGGATCTCGTGCGAACCGTCGATCGCGAGGGTGGCTCGCACCCCGTCCCCGGTCAGGTCGACGCGGGTCACTTTACCCACCTGGATACCGCGATAGGTCACATTGCCGAATCGGTAGAGGCCGCCGGCCTCGGGCAGTTCCACCGTCACATCGATGGTGCCGACCCCGGCCAGGGTCGGCAGTTTCATATAGATCACCGACATGACGAGCAGGCCGACCACCGAGAGGACGCCGAAGATGACGAGCTGGGCGCGGACGAAGCGGGACAGCAGCATCAGCGGCCTCCGATCCCGGGTGGCAGGGTTATCTGGGGTAGCGGCAGCTGCGGCAGCGGGAACGGCAGGC
>JABFXT010000576.1 GCA_013361595.1 Nocardia sp.
TATCCTCCGGGCCGAGATTGCTCGGGCCGGAGGCGAGCCCGTCGTAGCCGTTTCCCGCGGACGAGGGCCGGCCCTGGAAATACCAGGCGATCGGCGCGCCGTCGGCGTCGGTGAACGACTGGCCGATCAGCGCGCTGCCGACCGCCCGGCCGCCGGACTCGATGATCGAACCGTTCGCTTTGTCGTGCAGTCCGGGCAGTTGACCCACCGCCCAGACACCGGCCGGATAGAGCAGGCCGGTCACCACGGTGAGCACCAGTAGCGCGCGCAATGCCGCGAGATGCTGCCGGATCAGATCGCTCAGAGACATTTCAGGACATCCCGGGGAGGTATCGGACGAACAGATCGATGAGTTTGATTCCGAGGAACGGCGCGATGATCCCGCCCAGACCGTAGACCGACAGGTTGCGGCTCAGCAGATTCGAGGCGCTGCTCGGGGTGTACTGCACCCCGCGCAGCGCCAGCGGGATGAGCGCGACGATGACCAGCGCGTTGAAGATCACCGCCGATAGGATCGCGGACTGCGGGCTGGCCAGCCGCATGATGTTCAGCAGGTCCAGCCCCGGGAACAGGCCGACGAACAATGCCGGGATGATCGCGAAGTACTTGGCGATATCGTTGGCGATCGAGAAGGTGGTCAGCGCTCCGCGCGTGATGAGCAGCTGTTTACCGATCTCGACGATTTCGATCAGCTTGGTCGGATCGGAATCCAGATCCACCATGTTCCCGGCCTCTTTGGCCGCCGAGGTACCGGTGTTCATCGCCACCCCGACCTCGGCCTGGGCCAGCGCGGGAGCCTCGTTGGTGCCGTCGCCGGTCATCGCGACCAGGCGGCCGCCCTCCTGTTCCCGCCGGATCAGCGCGAGTTTGTCCTCCGGAGTGGCCTCGGCGAGGAAATCGTCGACCCCGGCCTCGTCGGCGATCGCCCGCGCGGTGAGCGGATTGTCGCCGGTGATCATGACGGTGCGGATACCCATGCGGCGCATTTCCGCGAACCGCTCGCGCATCCCCTGTTTCACCACATCCTTGAGATGGATGACGCCGAGGACCCGGGCGTCGCCGTCCCGGATCTCGCCGACCGCCAGTGGCGTACCACCCGCCGCCGAGATCCCGTCGACGACGGAACCGAGTTCGGTGGGCACCGTACCGCCCTGGCCGCGGATCCATTCGGCGACCGAATTGGCCGCGCCCTTGCGCAACTGGTGCCCGTCCACGTCCACACCCGACATCCGGGTGGCCGCCGTGAACGGCACCCACTGCGCGTGGGTCAGTTCGCCCGGTGTGCGTTCGCGCAGTCCGTGTACTTGTTTGGCGTACACGACGATGGACCGCCCCTCGGGGGTCTCGTCGGCCAGACTCGACAGCTGGGCCGCGTCGGCCAGCTCCGCGTCGTCCACTCCGGTGAGCGGAAGGAAGGCCGCGGCCTGCCGGTTACCGAGCGTGATGGTGCCGGTCTTGTCGAGCAGCAGGGTGTTCACATCTCCGGATGCCTCCACCGCGCGACCCGACATGGCCAGCACATTGCGCTGTACCAGCCGGTCCATCCCCGCGATACCGATCGCCGACAGCAATGCGCCGATCGTCGTCGGGATCAGGCACACCAGCAGCGAGACCAGCACGATCCCGGTGACACCGTGGGTGTCCAGCGCCAGGCCGTCGGGTACGCCGGGGTTGTTCGCCTTGGCGAAGATCGCCAGCGGCTGCAGGGTCACCACCGCCACCACGAAAATGATGGTCAGCGCCGCGAGCAGGATGTTCAGCGCGATCTCGTTGGGCGTCTTCTGCCGGGCCGCGCCCTCCACCAGCGCGATCATCTTGTCGATGAAGCTCTGCCCCGGCTCCTGGGTGATCCGCACGACGATCCGGTCGGACAGCACCGTGGTACCACCGGTCACCGCGGACCGGTCGCCCCCGGATTCCCGGATCACCGGCGCGGATTCACCGGTGATGGCCGATTCGTCCACCGAGGCGATGCCCTCGATCACATCGCCGTCACCGGGGATCACCTGTCCCGCCTCCACCACGACGTGATCGCCGCGGC
This sequence comes from Nocardia sp., assembly GCA_013361595.1. GTDB lineage: Bacteria > Actinomycetota > Actinomycetes > Mycobacteriales > Mycobacteriaceae > Nocardia. Next base: position 2,042 of record JABFXT010000576.1, read on the forward strand.
GCAGATCGGGTGCCGGAACCGCCTCTTCGACACCGGTCGCGCCCGGCGACCAGTCGGGCAACCGCCGGGCGACGGTATCGGCCTTGGCCTTGCGCAGCGTGTCGGCCTGTGCCTTACCGCGGCCTTCGGCGACCGCTTCGGCCAGATTGGCGAACACCACGGTCAGCCACAGCCACACCACGATCGCCCAGGCGAAGAAGCTCGGCTCCGCGATCGCGAGCACCGTGGACCAGACGGCGCCGATCTCGACGATGAACATCACCGGATTGCGCCACAGGGTCCGGGGGTCGAGTTTGCGCAGTGCCTGGGGGAGCGAGATCAGCAGCATCCGGGGATCGAGCAGGCCCCCGCGGACGCGCTTCTTCCCTTCGGCGGATTCACCCGGTGCGCCGGGAGATTCGAGAACGGGAGCGGACATCAATGGATTCCTTCGGCGAGCGGCCCGAGCGCCAGCGCGGGCAGGAAGGTGAGAGCGACCAGGATCAGGGTCACGCCGACGACCAGGCCGACGAACTGTGGTCGATGGGTGGGCAGCGTGCCCTCGGAGGCGGGTGTGCTGCCCTGCCGGGCGAACGAACCGGCCAGGCCGAGTACCAGGATCAACGGCAGGAAGCGGCCCAGGAGCATGGCCAGCCCGAGCGCGGTGTTGAACCATTCGGTATTACCGGTCAGACCGCCGAACGCCGACCCGTTGTTGTTGGCGGCCGAGGTGAACGCGTACAGCACCTCGGAGAGACCGTGCGGCCCGGAGTTCAGCATCGAGGCGCGTTGTCCGGGCATGGCCACGGCGATCGCGGTACCGGTCAGCACGATCACCGGTGTGACCAGGAAATAACCGGCGGCGAGTTTGATCTCGCGCGGGGTGATCTTCTTACCGAGGTATTCCGGGGTGCGCCCGACCATGAGCCCGGCCACGAACACCGTGATCACCGCCAGGATGAGCAGCCCGTACAACCCCGACCCCACACCGCCCGGCGCGACCTCGCCGAGTTGCATATTGAACATGAGCATCATGCCGCCGAGGCTGGTGTAGGAATCGTGCGCCGAATCGACGGCACCGGTGGAGGTGAGCGTGGTGACCGCCCCGAAGGTCGCCGAATTCGCCACGCCGAAGCGCTGTTCCACCCCTTCGGATGCCGCGCCGACCGCGGCCGGCACGGTGCCGTGGTGCTGGAGCTGGAACAGGTTGACCAGCCCGATGCTGAGCAATGCCAGCACGCCCATGACGGCGGTGACGGCGTAGCCCTGCTTCGGACTGCCGACCATGCGCCCGAAGGTGCGGGGCAGCGAGAACGCGATCACCATCAGCAGGAAGATCTCCAGCCAGTTGGTCCACGTGGCCGGGTTCTCGAACGGGTGGGCGGCATTGGCGTTGAAGAAACCACCGCCGTTGGTGCCCAGGTTCTTGATGGCTTCCTGACTGGCGACCGGACCGCCGGGCAGGGTCTGTTCGGCGCCGCCGAGTGTCGTGACCACCTGATCGTGCAGGTGCAGGTTCTGGATCACCCCGCCCGCGATGAGCGCGATCGCCTAGACCACGGCGAGCGGCAGCAGGATACGGAGGGTGCCGCGCACCAGATCGACCCAGAAATTGCCGAGCGTGCCGGTGCGTGACCGCACGAATCCCCGCACGAAGGCCATCGCGACGGCCATCCCCACCGCCGCGGAGACGAAGTTCTGCACCGACAGCCCCGCGGCCTGGGCCAGATGCCCGAGGGTGGATTCACCGGCATAGTTCTGCCAGTTGGTGTTGGTGACGAAGCTGACCGCGGTGTTCCAGGCCAGCCCCGCGGTCATCGGGGTACCGGGTTCGGCCGGGACCAACGGCAGCTTGTCCTGTACGAGCAATAACAGGAACAGGAAGATCACGCTGATCGCCGAGAAGGCCAGCGCACTGCGGGCGTAGCCGCCCCAGGTCTGTTCCCGGTCGGGGTCGGCCCCGATCAGGCGGTAGATTCCGCGTTCGATACGGGCATGTCCGGTGCGGGTGTAGACGCGGTACATGTAGTCGCCGAGCGGAACGTGCACCAGCGCCAGCGCGATCACCAGGGCGGCGAGGAACAGGATCCCCGCGGTGGTGGTACTCACTCAGAACCTCTCGGGAAACAGCAGGGCGGCCACCAGGAACGCGGTCACCGCTATGGCCAGGACGAGTCCCACGGCATTGACGATGTTCACAATCGCTCCACCATCCGCTGTACGAATCCGAGTACACCGAATACCGCGACCGTGACCAGGAGATAGGCCAGGATCGACACTCTCGCCTCCGTTTCCGAAAAACATGGGCAGCACCGCGCGGCCGGTCGGCCGCTGCTGCCGCGGATCGAAAGTACGAGCCGTACAGCCCGGTGGCCGGGGGCGTTGACGGGTCCTTTACGGGCTCCCTGCCCGCGTTGACGGGTTCCTTGCGGGTGTCGTCCGGCCGATGTGACGCCTGTCGCCGCTGGTCGTACGGCTGCGCTCACCCGGGATCGAGGGGACGCCGGAAAACGCATGTGGGCGCGCCCGCCGGAATCGGTGCGCGATACGGGATCGGGAGCGCACGCTGTAGGAGATCGCGTACGGACCACCCCTGATCGGATCCGCTTCGGCCCGCACAACGGAGGATTGTCGATGCACCCGTTCGCTTATGACCCGATCGAGCTCATCCAGGCCGTGATCCTGGCGGTGCGCTGTGTA
>JABFXT010000804.1 GCA_013361595.1 Nocardia sp.
TCTGATATCGGTGGGCACGTAGTTGTTCCTGGTGGGCTGCGCCGACCCGTTCTGGGCCGTCAGCAGCCCGGCCACCGTCGCGCCGAGTCCGATCGTCACGGCCGCGGCCGCGTAGATCTTGCGCCGCCCGACCGGTGGCGGCGCGATGTGCACCACCTGTCCGCCCGCCCGGATATGCGCGGTGCGGATACCGGCGGCGGGGCGTTCGGCCGCGAACAGCAGCGCGCCGCGGGCCGAGACGTATTCGGGTTCGGAATCGCAGACGAGCGGCTGGCCGTGCAGATCGGTCAGCCGTGCGCGCTGGGCCGGGTTGCGGGCGCAGCCGCCGAGCAGCGCCACCGCGTCCGGCGCCGCCTCCGTCTGTTCCGCTACCCGGTGCACGAGGGTCGCGGCCGACGCCACCGCGTCCGCGCAGAGCTCGGCCAGATCGCTGCGGGTGATGACCGCGCGTTCGGCGGTCTCGGGGTCGGCGGCAGTCACCACCCGGGCGCTGCTCAAGGCCTCCCGGTAGCGCCGGGCCGCCGCTTCGTCGGTGAATACACCGGCTCCGTCGAGCCAGTCGCACAGCAGTTCGTTGTAGCCGTCGCCCCCCAGCCCCGGGCAGTGGGTTCCGGCCAGCACCGTATCGGTCCGGCAGTCGATCTGGGTGAGGGTCAGTCCGGAGGAACCCAGGTCGAACAGGGAGACGACCCCGGCAGCCGGGAGTTTCTCGGTGAATCTGAGGTAGCGGAGCTGCGCCAGCGGCTCGTCCACCAGGGTTACCCGGCCGGTGCCGAGGGCATCACCCACGACCTCGGCCTGCTCTCTGTTCTGGCAGGTCACGGCGGTTCCGGTGATGTATTCGTCACGCCGGTGGGCGGCGTTGTACATCCGGCGGATCGCGATGAGAACCGGGTCGGCCACCGAGGTACGCGCCGGGCGGGGGATATGACACCGGTCGATCGCGGGCAGGTGCGGTTGATCGGAATGGGTCAGTACCGCGCGCGCTCCGGAAGCGCCTACTGATACCCCGAGAACCAGCACCATAAACATATGGTGCGCCGCGGGCCGGTAGTTGCCAAGCCGAAGCCCGGAGAAATTTGCTGAACGGGTGCCTGGGCGTCATCTGTTCGCCGGTCGTCGGACCCGGCAAACATTCGGTATGCGCGGATCCGGGATCAGTCGGTGCCGGGCCCGGATTCGGCCCAGCGGGCTGGTTCCTCGCCCGTGTCGAAGTCCCCGGCGGTGTGCCGGAACTCGGCGAGCAACTGCAGCAACGTCTTCAACCGGTCGGCCGGAAGCTCGGGCCGGGCGAACACGCGCTCGTTCAGGTATCCGGTCGCCTCGGCGACGAGAGCACGCCCGGCCTCGGTGATCTCGATCAGCGTGGCCCGCCGGTCCTTCGGATGCGGTACCCGATCGACCAGGCCCGCCGCCTCCAGCCGGTCCACCGAATTGGTGACACTGGTCGGGTGCACCTGCAACCGGGCGCTGGCCACCGCCATCGGCAGCGCGCCGGTGGTGCTGAAGTTCAGCAGTTGCAGGAGCTCGTAGCGGGAGAACGTCAAGCCGGTCGGCCGCAGGGCTTCGTCGACCCGCGCCATCACGATCTGCTGGGCGCGGACCAGCGAGGTCACCGCGGCCATCCCATCGGCGACCGCGCCCCATCCGTGGCCGACCCATTGGCGGTGGGCCTCCTGGATGGGATCGACAGGTAGCGGGCGGGGGCGGGACATGTGTTCGATCATTGCACGGCGCCCCGACCGTGAGCCGCGGCGCGGGCGCCCGCCCGTGGGGGTGTCACCCGGTACGCGGCGCGGCGTCACCCCCGGCTCCTCCGCTGTCACCGGTTGTGATCCGGCTGAACCCAACTGTGGGATCCCGGGCGGCGGCGAGCCATGATCATTCGAGTCACGCGGGCGTGGCTGAGTGGTTCAGGCAACGGTCTGCAAAGCCGTTCACGCGGGTTCGATTCCCGCCGCTCGCTCAATGGTCAGGGACGTTTTTTGGAGGTCGGAGCCGGAATCTGGGTCATGCGGTCCGCAGTTGGTCCGCAGCAGCTCTGGCACCGGCCTCCATCCCTTCCGCGACGGTATCAAGGGCGACGGCGCTTACGCGCCGCCGCTGGCGCCATAGCCAGCGATCCGAGATGGCTGATTTCGATAACCGAGAAGTGTGGGAACGACGAGAGCCGTACCCGGCTTGGTCTCCCGCAGCCCGAGCACGAATCGGCCGGCAACGCCCGGGATGACTGGCCGTGGTCCAGTCCATCGGATTGCCCAGCAGAAGAATCGTCCAGTTATCGGCGTGGATGTGCCCTTGGGCAACGGTCTTCACCACATCAGAAAGATCGCCTCCAGGCCCACGATGTAGCCGATAACCGCCGCGGCCGCACCACCGAGCAGCACCACGAGCCAGGACTTGCCGCGCCACCGAAGTGTCACCATCACAAGGGTGGTGAGCACGAGAATTCCGATGAGCAAAGCTACGGCCGGTGCTTGATCAGCGTACATCGGGTAGCTATCTGCGTGATTGGAGTCCACTGTGGTCGAATCGGCTCATCGGGAGTCGATGTTTCACCGCTGCCAGCCACCCTGGACTAGCCCTTCCCTCAGCACAGGATAGCCAGTATGAGGAAACAGGGGGAAGAGAAGTCACCCGGACGTGGGAAAGCGGCGGGGGAGCAGCGTCCACCGCCGATATCGTCCGCATTTAGTCCGCAGTTGGCCCAACCTCAACCCACCGAACCAACGCCCCAAACCGCTGTTTTCGCAGGTCGGCTCAGATTGCCAACGTCAACAAACGATCCCGTGACCTGCAACTTTCCTGGTCATAGAACTGCAAAGCCGTTCACGCGGGTTCGATTCCCGCCGCTCGCTCTACCGTCGGGAGATCGGAGCCGGAAGCTGCGTCGTGCGGTCCGTAATCGGGACCGCGGCAGCTCCGGCACCGGTGTCCGGCCCGGCCGCGACGACTTCCGGGTCGCTGGGAACGGTCGTGTACTCGCGAAGTATCAGTCGAGTCCCGAGAAATCCCGCAGCACCACATGATTGCGGTCGGCGAAGGTACCCAGGGTGTATTCGGGAAGCAGGCCGAAGTATTCGGCGCGGGTCAGCGTGCTCCAGCGGCGGGCGTCCGGGGTCCGCGTCTTGTAGAAGTTCACCGTGTAGCCGCCCTCGTAGATCCGCAGCAGGCTGTATCCGCCGGGATATTCCTTGATCGCGCCGACCTCCAGGAATTCGACCGCGCAGCCGGTATCCGGCCGGGTCCGCCGGGTGCGGTGGGTGTGTCCGCTGTGCTGTAGAAAGACGCCCGGCGCGTGCTCGTACAGTTGCTGCAGCCGCAGCCCGGTGGCACGGTCCAGGACGAACCCCGGGCCCGCCGTATTGGTCAGTCCGGCTTCCACCGTCACCGGATGATGCCCGAAAACCAGGGTGGGGCGGTCCGGTTCGGCCCGCAGCAGGTCGGTGAGCCGGTCGAGCTGCCCGGCGTCGAGCACACCTCCCGCCCCGTCCAGCGCGCTGGTGTCCAGGCCGAGTACGCGCAGCCCGCCGAGTTCGTGTTCGACCACCTGTTGCCGGGGCCCGAAAACCGTACTCCAGCAATCACGGTGATCCGGCGCACCGGGTACGGCGGGGCACTCCGCGTACTCGGCGCCCGGGTGTGGGCGGTCGTGGTTACCGCGGACGGTGAGATAGTCCCGGCCCGCTGTACCCCATCGGTCCAGCCGCGCGCGGACCGCGTGGAGATCCGCGGGTTCGGCCTCCGCGGTCAGATCTCCGGCCAGCAACAGCAGCTCCGCGCCGCGGTCGGGGCGGCGCAGATCGTCGAGCACCGCGTCGAACATGACCTCCGGGTAGGGCGGCAGTCCCGGTTCCTGGCTGATTCCGGGTGGCAGACCGCCGGCGACCAGACCGCTGAGGGTCTCCCCGTAGTGGATGTCGTTGGCCAGCGCGACGGTCCGCAGCAGCCGGCCCGGCGGCGGGACCAGGGTCGTGAACGAACCGGTGGTTTCCGGTGTCCCCGGCAGCCCGGTGGCGACCGAGATCGCCGGGGTGGCGCGGGCCCCGGCCGATCGGGCTTCGAACAGATAGGTGCGGCCGGGTTCCAGGCCGTCGATCTGGGCGTAGTGGAAGGGTGTCACGTCGTCGGCGGCCCACACCGGGCGTAGCGGGCGCGGACTGTCGGCCGGACCGAGCAGCACCTCGCCGGGGGTGTCCACCGGGATTCCGCTGTCGAGGTCTCGGCTGGTCCAGGTGAGCACGGCGGAGGTGTCGGTGACCGTGACGACTTCGAGTTCGGTGGCCGACACCGGGCCGGGCGAGGCTTTCGCCCGGCCCGGCCCGGGCAGTCCGGCGGCGGACAGCAGTGCCGCGAGGCCGAATGCGCCGAGTACGTTGCGCCGGGTCGGCCCGCAGCAGCTCATCGGTGTCCGCCCGCGCTCACTTCTCCTCGCCACCCGAAGAGCAGACCCGCCATTCGCCGTCCTCTTTCACCAGGTTCTCTTCGGAGCTGTCGTCCATCTGCTCGTCCTCGCCGCCGGGGGCCGACAGGCTGAACTTGCCCTTGATCTCGGCCTTCGCCCGGTCGCCGGTCACGGCGATATTGTCGACCGAGTCGATGGCGACCTTGAAGCCGAGCTTCTCGGCCTCGGCTTTCTCCGAGTCCGACATCGCGTCGAATTCGTCGCGGTCGGCTTTGCAGGCGAGCTGGGTGGCCGCCGCGAA
>JABFXT010000648.1 GCA_013361595.1 Nocardia sp.
ATCGAGGGAATTGTGAAGAGGGGGATCACAATGCGCGCATCGTGTTCGGCGGCGCGGTCCGGCGGCCGGTATCGGAGCTGCCGGCCCTCCTGCCCGTGCCGCCGCGCCGGTGCGGGCCGCGGACTCCACTGACCGTCTCGCATCGGACAGAGCGAGAGATTCGTTGAAATCCAATGATGTGATGGTCGTCGCCCGGGAGAGCCTCGAAGGGCTGACCCGGGCGGCGACCTCCTTCGCCCGCCGGAGATACCGGGACGCGAGCCGGACGGTGAACGAGGCGACCGGCTCGCTGACCGGCGCCGACCGCACCTTCCGGCTCACTGTCGGTGGCGAGGACCGGATCGTGTTCTCGCGTCCGTTGGGTACCCGGCGGTTCGCGGCGGATCCCGCCGTCCGGCCGTCCCGAACCGATGCCGCCGGTGTGGAGATCAACCCGAGCGCCTATCCGAAGGACCCGGCGCAGTGGAGTGACCCGCTGTCCACGACCCCGAGTGCCGAACGGGGCGTCGGGCGGATGATCACCGATACCAGCTATGTCATCTCCCACGACGCCAGCGGCAGCGGCGTGATCGCCGATCTCGACGAGGACGGATCGCTGAGCCTGATGATGGAGAACTATCCGAAGAAGGGCTCGCCCCTGCGCGGTAAAGCCATGTTCGAGGAATTGATGACCCATTTCGGCGACGGGGTCCGGCAGATCAGGGCCATCTGGGTGTACGGGGACAACCTGGCCGGATTCAATGCCGCAGTACGGGAAGGGGCGACCCTCGTCCAAGCGGCCAAGAGCACGTGGACGGCGGGTCGCGCGGCGCACTACGGTTTCGGGAGGGTCGGTATCGAGGCCGCCACGCCTCGGGCCGACGGGGATTTCGACGATGTCATAGCGATTTTCCGGAAGTGAGCGGAGGAGACAGGGTGAGCGAGGAACTCGACCGACTGGCTCGGGCGGCCGCCGAGTACCAGGAGTCGGGACGGACGGTGGTGGAGGTCGCCGAGTGGCTGGTGGCGAACTTCCCGCAGCTGGGCGACAAGCCGTTCAACCTCGCCCAGGTACTGCGGACCGCATGTGCGCTGCCGGTCCGCGACCTGCAGTACATCACCGCATGGGCGCACGGTTCGATCTCCCGGGAGACGCTCCAGGACCGGCTGGGGCCGCGATGAGTCCGGTGCCGAGTACCGCGCCGTCGGCGTGACCGCCTATCTTCGAGGAGACCGTGCTGATGTTGTCGTCCGCACTCGATCGGTTCAACCAGCGCCATCCGTGGAGCCACAACGACCACTACGGTCGCTGGGTCGTCGGTCGTGTCACCGCTTCCGGTGCCCGCGATGTTCTCGATATCGGTTGCGGGACGGGTAATCTCGTGGCCCGGCTGCGGGAGCGCGTGGAAACCGTGACGGCTCTGGAGCCGGACCCCGCGACGGCGGCGGCGGCCACCCGGCGCTTCGCCGGTGACGCCGCGGTGACCGTGGTCCGGGCCGGATTCGCCGAGCGCGCACCGGGTCGCCGCTGGGACGCGATCACGGTCGTCGCCGTGCTGCATCATCTTCCGCTGGTGGCCACGCTGCGCGAGTTGCGGGAATGCCTCACACCGGGTGGGCGGCTGGTGATCGTCGGCTGCTTCCGCGCGGCCGGGCCCGTGGACGCGCTGGCCGCGCTGCCCGCGGTGGTGGCCAATCCCGTGCTGGGTATGGTCCGTCATCCGGCTCGCGCCACGGTGCCGCCCGACCATATGCGCGCGCCCGTCGCCGACCCGGTGGAGTTGCTGGCGGAGATCCGTACGGCGGTCGCCGCGGAGCTGCCGGGTGCGCGGGTCAGGCGTCGCCTGTTCTGGCGATACAGCCTGGTTTACGACGCCCCACCGCGCGGGTGAGGGTTCGGCGCTATTCGGGCCACGGGCCGGCTTCGACGAGATCGACGAAATCGGTCCGGACGAAACCGGGCCGGAGGTGGGCGAGTACGTCGGCATTGACGGTGCCGAAGGTGGTGTCGGGCCGGTCGTCGAAACCGTGTGCGAAGGCGGCCAGGATCTGTCGCTTGAAATCCGGTCGCGGATGGGCCGCGACCACCGCCTCGATATCGGCGGGGGCCAGGTCGTGGTATCCGATGCCGAGGACATCGGTGGTGACGCCGGCGTGCACCAGCGCGATCTCCGATTCCATGTGCTCGGGGATGCCGGGCGTGGTGTGCAGGGCGACGGCCGTCCAGACCCGCTGTGCCGCGGCGGCGTCGATTCCGTGCGCGATGAGGAACCGGCGGGCCTCGTCGGCGCCGTCGACTTCGAAGCGTTGATGGGTGGTGCGGTAGGAGTCGGTCAGGCCCAGATCGTGGAAGAGCGCGCCGACGTACAGCAGTTCGGGGTCGGGATCGAGTCCGCGTCGCCGTCCGTGCAGCATCCCGAACAGATAGACCCGGCGCGAGTGGTGGAACAGCAGTGGCGGGGCAGTGTCGCGGACCAGTTCGGTGGCCTCGGCGACCAGCCGGCTGCCGGGTACCGGGATTCCGGCGATGTATTCGGTCATGGCGAGCCTCCTGTGGCGGCGGTACCGGGGGTGGCGGCCGCGCGGGTATCGCATTACGGGAAAGCGCTGTTGGACGGTTCGGGACGGGTTCGATCCGAGCCTAGGCCGAGTCGTCGCGATAGGGGAGGTCGGCTCGCGTGACGCGCCGCGATGGGGTGAGAACGGTGTTTTCCATTTTCCATAACTCTAATTCCAGAACAGAATAACGATATTATCGCCGTGGCGGCCGGTTCCGGCCGGGTGGCGAAGGCGTGCGCAACCCGGCGGCCACCGCAGCGATCGAAGGAGTTCGCCCGTGCGTGACGACGACACCGTCTACTGGGATCCCTTCGACCGCGATATCGCCCACGACCCTTATCCGGTCTACCGGCGCCTGCGGGCCGAGGCGCCGCTCTACTACAACGACCGGCACGACTTCTACGTCCTGAGCCGCTACGACGATATCGATCGGGGGCTACTGGACTGGAAGACGTTCTCGTCGGCCCGGGGCCCGATCCTGGAGATCATCAAAGCGGGTATCGAGATTCCGCCGGGAACACTGCTGATGGAGGACCCACCGGCGCACGACATCCATCGCGGACTGCTCGCGCGAGTGTTCACGCCCCGGCGAGTCCTATCGCTGGAACCGCTGATCCGGGAGCTGTGTATCCGTGCGCTCGACCGCCTGACCGGTGCCGGCCGATTCGATCTGATGAGCGAGTTCGCGAACGAGGTGCCCATGCGGGTGATCGGGATGTTGCTCGGCATCCCCGAATCCGACCAGCAGGCCGTCCGGGACCGGGCCGACGCGAATCTGCGGACCGAGCCGGGTCGGCAGATGCAGGTGTCGGACAAGGCGATTCCGCATGCGGACCATTTCGCCGAATACATCGACTGGCGGGCCGACCACCCCTCCGACGATCTGATGACCGAATTGCTGCATGCCGAGTTCGTGGATACCCGGGGCGTGACGCGGACCCTCACGCGCCAGGAGATCTTGACCTATGTGTCGGTCGTCGCGGGCGCCGGAAACGAGACGACCGCGCGGCTGATCGGCTGGCTGGGATCGGTGCTGGCCGGCCATCCCGGGCAGCGCGCCGAACTGGTGGCGGATCCGAGCCTGATCCCGAACGCGATCGAAGAGACCCTCCGGTTCGAACCGACCGGGCACGCCATCGCCCGCTACGTGACAGCCGATACGGAACTCCACGGGACCACCGTGCCCGCGGGCAGCGCCATGATGCTGGTGGTCGCCTCGGCCAACCGCGATCCCGATCGCTGGCCGGACCCCGACACTTTCGATATCCACCGCAGGATGAGCAATCTGCGGACGTTCGGGTTCGGCACCCACTTCTGCCTGGGCGCGTCGCTGGCGCGCTTGGAGGCGAGAGTCGCCCTGGAGGAGTTCCTGCGGCGCTTCCCCGAGTGGGAGGTCGACCGGGAGGTGGCCGCCCTGTCCTCCACCTCGACCATGCGGGGCTGGGAAACCCTGCCGATCACCGTGGGCTGACCGGTCCGCCGGTCGCCGCCACCCGTCCGTTCCTACAGTCCACGATGTCCCGAGGAGAGATCATGGGAAAGCTCGACGGCAAGGTCGCATTCATCACGGGCGCCGCCCGCGGCCAGGGTCGCAGCCACGCGGTCCGGTTGGCGGCCGAAGGTGCCGATGTGATCGCGGTGGACATCTGCGAGCAGTTGGGGTCGGTGCAGTATCCGATGGGCACGGCGGAAGAGCTCGAGCAGACCGTGCGCGAGGTCGAGAAACTGGGGCGGCGCATCGTCGCCCGGCGCGCCGATGTCCGTGACGTCAACGCGTTGCGGCAGGCGTTCGACGAGGGCGTGGCCGAGCTGGGCTCGCCCGATATCGTGCTGGCCAACGCGGGTATCGGTGCGGGCGGAGCGGTGGCGTCGGAGGATCAGGAGTGGGACGAGGTCGTCGGGGTGAACCTGAAGGGCGTGTGGAACACCGGCCGGGTCGCCATTCCGTCGATGCTCGAACACGGTCGCGGCGGGTCGATCGTGCTGACCAGTTCGACCGGTGGACTGATGGGCGTCGGTATCCCCACCGCCGGCTTCCTCGGCTACACCGCGGCCAAACACGGAGTCATCGGGTTGATGCGGTCGTGGGCGAACTTCCTGGCGCCGCATCATATCCGGGTCAACAGTGTCGCTCCGACGGCCGTCCGCACGCCGATGGCCGGGGAC
>JABFXT010000619.1 GCA_013361595.1 Nocardia sp.
GTGCCGCAGGCCGTCTCCGACGCCCTGCAACGGCAGCAGGGGAACCCGGCGCTCAATGCGTTCACCGCCTACGAGGGCACCCAGGCCTCGCAGAGTATGGGTGGTACGTGGGAGCCGGTCCAAGGACCGTTGCAGACCGGCGATGTGGTCAAGTGGCAGAGTCACAGCGCTGTCGTGATCAACGACGGGTCGGGTCCGCAGTACTGGGAGGGCGGCAAGCTGGTCCGGCTCGACCAGAACGCCGATCTCGACAGTCTGGGGCACGGCAAGTTCGAACAATTCCTCCGCCCGCACGGTTTGGGACAGGCGGACGCACAGGTTCCGGGTGCTCCGACGGAATTGCCGAAGCCCACGGTCACCATGGCGGCGCCGCAGGCGCCACCGTCGGTCCAGGCTCCGCAGGAGCCGAAGGCGATATGAGGCGGCCGGCCGGGCGCACAGTTGCGTGCCCGGCCGACCTGTCGGGCTCCGGCGGCGGATGTTAGTCTCCCGCTGAGATCGTCAGAGGGAGGCCGCCATCACCGCGCTGTTGCTCGTCCTGCTCATCGTCGTGCTCGTCGTGGCGGGGGTCGCGCTGTTCCTGACGGTACGCAAGAAGAACGAACCGGCCGCCGCGCCCGGTCCGGTCGATCCGTTCGCCGACAAGGATTCCGATGCGCTGCGCGGTGACCCGCGGACGCTGAAGGCGGGCGATATCGTCGACATCTTCGGTGAGACCTACACCGTCCGTGGTTCGCTGCGCCTGAAAGAAGGCGGCTACCAGTGGAGCGAGCATCTGCTCGATACCGCCCGGGGCACCCGCAGATGGTTGTCGGTTGAGGAGGACCCGGATCTCGAACTGGTGCTGTGGACCGAGACTCCGGGTGTGCCGGCGGCGGGCGGGACCGAGATCGAGCACGACGGGAAGACCTTCCGCCTCGACGAATCCGGGCGTGCGCAGTACGTGAGCGAGGCGACCACCGGTCTCACCCCCTCCGGCAGCGTGGCCTATCACGACTACGTGGCAGCCGACGACACCCGGCTCTCGTTCGAGGATTTCGGGGAATCGGGCAAAAAGGAAGCCGCGGTCGGGCAGGTGCTCCACCGGAGTGCCATTATGATCTACCCGCAGTCGCCGAACTGAAGTCGGCTGCGGTACCGGAGGGTCTGTGCGCCGGACGGGGGAAGGTTTTCAGTGAGTCGTAAGTCCTGGCCGGTGGCTGCCGCCTGCGTGATTCTCACGGTGATGCTGTCCGGATGCGGATCCGATGACGACGACGCCGGTGTCCGGTCGTACGTCGCTTCCCACTACAGCCGCGCCACGAAACTCGACGAAGCGAACAACGGGCTCGCGTACACGTCGAACAAATCCCCGGCGGCCACCGCCGACGACATCACCCGGGGTGTGCGGCAGCTGGACCGGCGCACCGCCGGTGCCACTACCTATCTGCAGTACCGGGACGACATCATCGCGGTCTCCCCGAACGGGACCGGGTCCAAGATCCTGCTGGACGATTACCGGAACGGACACCGGCGCCATCACAGCGCGGTGAGTGCTTTCGGATGGCCCAGCGACAACAGTGGTTTCCGTGGCGGCGGTTCCGGCGACGGAAAGTAGCCGCCGGGAACGCACCCGGATCCACTCCTACAGGAGGAAACAATGCTCGAAGACCTGCCCGCGAACGCCGGCGCCGCCGCCGCCTACTCCGGCCTCGGGATCGTCCTGATGGTGCTGGGATTCGTTCTCGTGGATGTGCTCACGCCGGGGAATCTGCGTCATCAGATCTGGGTCGAACGCAACCGCAATGCCGCGCTCCTGGTCTCCGCCAACATGCTGGGCGTGGGGATCATCGTCGCCACCGCCATCTGGACCTCCGGCGGTGCGATCGGCCAGGCGCTGGTGACCAGCGCGGTGTACGGGATCATCGGCCTGGTAGCGATGGCGCTGGCCTTCCTGCTGCTGGAATTCACGACCCCCGGGGAGTTCCGGGGAGTGGTGAACGAACCCGAACTGCACCCGGGTGTCTGGGTGAGCGCGGCGGTCCATATCGCGGTCGCGGCCGTGGTCGCGTCGGCCCTCACCTGACCAGGTGCCGGACGAGTCCGCGACGGTCACCGTCGCGCCCGCACCGGTGGACGGTGAGCAGTCCGAGCACACCGAGTCCGGACAGCCGCCCGTTCCCGGCCGTTTCGCTCGATCGGCGCTGCTCATCACGGTGTTCGTCTGTGCCGCCTGTGGGCTGGTATACGAACTGTCGCTGGTCACCCTCGGCAGCTATCTGATCGGCGATACCGCGACCCAGGCATCGATCACGCTGAGTGTGATGGTCTGCGCGATGGGTGTCGGTGCGCTGGCCGCGAAACCGTTACGGCAGTCGGCCGCGGTCGCCTTCGTCGCGGTCGAACTGGCGCTGGCGCTGGCGGGCGGGCTTTCGGTACTCGGCCTGTATGCCGCCTACGCCTGGCTCGATCTGTACACGACGGCGCTGGTGGCGGCGTCGTGTGTGATCGGGGCCCTGGTGGGCGCCGAGATCCCGCTGTTGATGGAGATGTTGCAGCGGATCCGGAAACAGGCGGCCGGTAGCGCGGTCGCCGATCTGTTCGCCGCCGATTACGTGGGCGCGTTACTCGGGGGCCTGGCGTGCCCGTTCCTGCTGCTACCGGTTTTCGGGCAGATCCGCGGCAGTCTCATCGTCGGCGTGGTGAACGCGGTGGCCGGACTCGTGCTGGTGCTGGTCTGGTTCCGCGCCGATCTGTCGAAAGTGGTGAAGGCGTCCTTCGCCGCGGTGACTGTGCTGGTGGCCGCGGTACTGGTCGGCAGCTACGTCTACGCCGACCGGTTCGAGGCCACGGCCCAGCAGGCTCTGTTCGCGTATCCGATCGTCTGGCAACGGCAGACCGAGTACCAGAAGATCGTGCTCACCGAATCGGTATCACCGTTCGGAACACGCGATACCCGGCTGTTCCTCAACGGCGACCTGCAATTCTCCTCGGTGGACGAATACCGGTACCACGAGGCGATGGTGCATCCGACACTCGCCGGGCCGCGCCGCGACGTGCTGGTGATCGGAGGCGGCGACGGTCTCGCGCTGCGCGAGATCCTGGAATATCCCGATGTGGAATCGGTGACACTGGTCGAACTGGATCCGGCCGTGCTCGAGCTCGCCCGTACCGATCCGCGGCTCACCGAACTCAACCGGAACTCCTTCGCCGACCCGCGCGTGCACGCGGTCACCGCCGACGCGTTCACCTGGCTGCGGACCGCCGCCGCCGACTACGACGCGGTGATCGTCGATCTGCCAGACCCGGACCAGACCTCCATCGCCAAGCTCTATTCCACCGAGTTCTACGCGCTGACCGCCCGGGTGCTGGCGCCCGGCGGCACCATGGTGGTGCAGGCGGGGTCGCCGTTCTTCGCCCCCCATTCGTACTGGTGTATCGCGGCCACGATACGTACGTCGGGGTTGAACATCCTGCCGTATCACGTGGATGTGCCGAGTTTCGGTGACTGGGGGTTCGTCCAGGCGACCCGCGCTCCCGACCCGCGACTCGCACTCGATCCACCGGCCCCGCTGCGTTCGATCGACGAACAGAGTCTGCCGGCGGCGACGGTATTCGCCCCGGACCGCCGCGACACCGGTGAACAACCCTCGACCCTGATGCATCCGACGATCCTGGATCTCGCCCGGAAGGAGTGGGTGTAGCGAGTCAGGGGTTGCGCATCTCCTCCGCGAGAGCCCGGGCGAAATCGTCGACTTCGGCTTCGGTGGTATCGAACGCACACATCCATCGGACCTCACCGGTCCGCTCGTTCCAGAAGTAGAAACGGTGGCGCTTCTGTAATCGCTCACCGACCTCGCGTGGCAGGATCGCGAACACCGAATTGGCTTGTACACGCTGGGTCACCCGTACGCCGTCGATGGTACGCACGGCCGATTCCAGCCGGGCGGCCATGGCATTGGCGTGCGCGGCATTGCGCAACCAGAGATCCCCGCTCAGCAACGCCTCGAATTGGACGGAGACGAATCGCATCTTGGATACCAATTGCATCGACATCATGCGCAGATAGGCGATATCGCGGATTCTGTCCGGATCGAGGACGACAACAGCCTCACCGAGCAGCAAACCATTCTTGGTGCCACCGAAGGACAGCACATCGACCCCCGCATCAGTGGTGAAATTCCGCAAGGGCTCGCCGAGCGCGGCGGCCGCGTTCGCGAGTCGCGCCCCGTCCATATGGACGAGCATGCCGAGTTCATGAGCATGCTCGCAGACCGCCCGGACCTCCGCCGCCGAATAGCAGGTGCCCAATTCGGTGCTCTGGCTCAGCGATACCGCCGCAGGTTGGGCCCGATGTTCATTACCCCACCCCCACGCCTGGCGGTCGATCAGGTCCGGAGTGAGTTTGCCGTCCGGCGTCGCCACCGGATAGCACTTGATCCCGGCCATCTTCTCCGGCGCGCCGCCCTCGTCCGCATTGATATGGGCGGATTCGGCCGAGATCACGGCGCCGTGGCGGGGTAGTGCTGCCTGCAGAGCGATCACGTTGGCGCCGGTGCCGGTGCAGACCGGATAGGTGAGGGCCTGCGTCCCGAAATGCTGCCCGAATACCTTCTGGAGATTGCCGGTGTAGACGTCGGCGCCGTAGGCGGGCTGATGGCCGTCGTTGGCCAGCGCGATGGCCTCCATTATCTCCGGATGCACACCG
>JABFXT010000500.1 GCA_013361595.1 Nocardia sp.
TCGCGCCGCGCGGCGCCGATTCTCGTCCCGGTAGTACCGATCGTCCGCCGTATCGCGTGGATCACCCGCTCGAGGACATATTCCGGGAGATGCGGACCGGCCGGCCACACCAGCGACACCCAGACCTACCCGAACCGCCTGGCGACAATATCGACGACACTTGATAAACATCTGAAAGACGACTTTCTCGGATCGAATATGCTCCGTCGATATAGTGGCCCCATGACCTCCTTGGAACCGCCGGTCGTGCGGGACCAGGTGCGCGGCGACGCGCTCCCGGTCGCCGACGCGACCATCTACGCAGGCTGGTTTTCCTGCCTGGCCGACCCGACAAGGGTCCGGTTACTGCACCAGGTCGCCACGAGCCCCGCCGGAATCCACATCGGCGAAATCGCCGAAGCACTCGGTATCGGACAGCCCACCGTCTCCCACCATGTCCGCAAACTCACCGACGCCGGGTTCGTGACAGTACACAAAGAGGGCACCGCGACCCTCGTCACCGTCAATCCGCACCGCTGCACCGAGCTGCCACATACCGCCGACGCGGTCATGGGCATCCTCACTCCGCAACCGTTGTGCCCCGACGACCTCCCCCGCGACGTGACAGTCCGGGCGATGACCGATGCCGACTGGGAGCCGGTCCGCGTCATCTACGCGGCGCGCGGTATCTCCTACCCCGCCGTGGTCGCGACCGACGCACCCGACCGGGACGCTCTCGATCGCCAATGGCTGCCCGGGCATCGCTGGGTCGCCGAGGCCGACGGCCGGATCGCGGGCTGGGCGGCCCTGACCCCGGTATCGGGTCACGAGTTCTACCGGGATGTGGCCGACAGCTGTGTGATGGTCGACGACGCGCTCGAGGGCCGCGGCGTCGGCACCGCACTGCTGCGGCGGCAGATCACGGCCGCCGAGGACGCGGGTCTGCGCGCGCTGCAGACCACCGTCTTCCCGGACGACCGGACCGGTATCTCGCTGCACCACGCGGCGGGTTTCCGCACCGTCGGGATCCGGGAGCGCAGCGGCCGTTCGGAAGGGCGCTGGCGCGATGCCGTCCTGCTGGAACGGCGCAGCCCGCTGAACTGAGGCCGTCGGGCCGACCCACGCCGGGTATACCGCACCACGCGGGCCCTACCGTCCGGCGTAGGTCGGCCGCAGGATCACCTTCAACCACATGGTCGACAATCCGCACAGCACACAGAGCACCGCCACCGCGGCCGCCGACCAGTCGGCGACCGACAATCCCGCGAAACCCGCGTCGCCGTAGCGGGCGAGCGGGTAGATCCCGACCATCAGCATCGCCGCCGTCCCGAACAGCGAGACCAGTGAGGTGGGCAGCCACCGCAACCGGCGGAAGGGTCGCACCACCTCGTCCGGCGCGGTACCGGCGAACACCTGCCGGACCCGCTGCCAGGCGGTCCCGTTCACCAGCAGCACCGCCAGGTCCAACAGCAGCGATCCCACCGCCACCGCGAGCACCGCCCCCGGCACCGCCGCGGGCGGCCATCGCAGCGGGAGCAGTCCGGCGATCAGCACGAAAACGGCGAGCGCGAGACCTGTGCCGGTGACGATCGACCACACCAGCGCCCAGGTCCGGCGGGAGGCGGCCAGCGCAACCGTGGCCGCGCGTTCGTCCGGAGAACACGCGTCGTACCAGCCGGGATCACCGGCAGCGATCTTCATGGAACCCCCGTACCGATTCGTTCGAACGACAACAACAGCACCGCGTACGGTCCGGTACCCCGGCCCCCGCCTCGCCCGCCGACTCTATCCGCCCGTGACCGGCGCGGCACCGATTCGGTTCGTACCGGACCGCGGCGCGCACCCGCCGGGGTATCCGACGCACCGTTGCCGCCGCCCGGGCGGCGGTACGGCCGCCCACCGCGCGATCCTTCCGACCGTGGAACAACAACAGGTGGCGCGCAGCACCGAAGAGGTGGTCGCACTGGTCGCGCAGACCTTCCTCCGGGACCGCGACCAGTTCGTGGACGAGCTGTCGCATCTGATGCGCACCCAGGTGCCGATACTCGACCGGGACGAGCGGCTGCGTGAACTGATGGAAGCGGGTACGACCGACAATCTGATGGAAGTTCTGCAGTATCTGCAGAACGAGGCCGGTGAAGATGATGTCCGCGCCCCGGAACGGGCCCTGGTCTATGCCCGGATACTGGCCCAGCGCGATGTCCCCGCGTCGGCGCTGATCCGGGCCTACCGGGTGGGGCAGGCCGGATTCCTGGACACCGGAATGCGCTACGCCATCGAATTCGGCGGCGGCGGACCGATCACCACCTCGGCCATCGTCCATATCGTCAACCGCACCTCGGTCTATATCGATCGGGTCTGCGAGCAGGTCGGAGTCGCCTACGAGAAAGAACGCGACCGGTGGGTGGGCAACCGGGGCGGGCTGCGGCAGCAGTGGGTGACCCGGCTCCTCAACGGCACCACCACCGATATCGACGCGGCGGAGCAGGCCCTGCAGTATCCGCTGTCGCGCGGGCACCTCGCGATCGACACCTGGACCGACCCGCATATCGACGCCTCCACCGCGGTAGAGGTCTTCGACCATCTTCGGATCGCCCTGGGCACAGTGTTCGACCGCGCCCAGGGCACCCTGCTGGTACCGGTGGACGAGCACGAAGCCCGGCTGTGGTTCGCCCTCCCCCACGAACCGGCCGTCGACAGCGCGGTGATCGAACGGCTGTTGTCGGATCGGGCGCTGCCGGTGCGCGTGGCCTGCAGCGGCTACGACACCGGGGTCGCCGGATTCCGGCGGACCGCGGCCCAGGCCGACCGGGTGCGCAAGCTCGCGCTGCTGAGCGGGGAGCACGGCGTCCGGGTCGTCCGCTACCCCGATGTATCGGCCATCGCCCTGCTGGCGAACGATATCGATACGCTGCGCGAATTCGTCGCCGACCAACTCGGCGAGCTGGCGGTGGACAACGAGCGCAATCTCTGGCTGCGCGAAACGCTGCGCGTATTCCTCGCCGGGAACCGGAGTTACGCGGCGGCCGCCACCCGGCTGGCCGTCCATCGCAATACCGTCCAGTACCGGGTCCGGCAGGCACTCAATCTCATCGGCGTGAGCACCGACACCCCCGGCGCGGACCTGTATCCACGACTTGCCCTGCAGGCCACCCATCTGCTCGGCACCGCCGTGCTGCGAACCGAGCCGACCCAGAACTGAACTCGCGGCGCCGGCCGAACGCACACCGCCGGGTTCCCGCCGCACGACACTGCCCGGCCGGGGCTCTGTGCTGCGCGCACAAATGCGGGCCGACCTTTCATGCGGCCGGAATATGGTCGCGCCCGGGCTCGCATCGTAGGGTTCAGGCATCCCCGAAAACCGGTGTCCACCTGAGTAGATGGTTCGCCGGGAATCGAATCGCCGCGCCCGCCACGGGTGGTGTCGCGGATTCCGGAACCCATCCGCCGTGCCGGTGTCCTCGCGCTGCGCGCTGCCCTCTTCAAGGAGTCCTCTGTGCCCTCGATCCAGACCGTCCGCGGCGCCGTGGACACCGCCGACCTCGGTGTCACCCTGATGCACGAACACGTTTTCGTACTCAGTTCCGATGTACAGCAGAACTATTCGCAGGAGTGGGGCTCGGAAGAGGAGCGGGTCGAGGACGCGGTCCGGCAGCTGACCCTCGCCTACGACGCCGGCGTACGCACCATCGTGGATCCGACCGTGGTGGGCCTGGGCCGCTATATCCCGCGAATCGCGCAGATCGCGCAACGAGTGCCGCTGCAACTGGTCGTGGCCACCGGCCTCTACACCTACAACGATGTCCCGTTCTTCTTCCACTACCGCGGTCCGGCGTTGGATCCGCTGGTCGGCACGCACGTTCCCGACCCGATGGTCGATATGTTCGTCGGCGATATCCGCGACGGTATCGCCGGCACCGGTGTCCGCGCCGGCATGCTCAAATGCGCGATCGACGCGGAGGGGCTGACACCCGGCGTCGAACGGGTGATGCGGGCGGTGGCCCGGGCCCATCACGAGACCGGGGTGCCGATCACCGTGCACACCCACCCCGAATCCGGTACCGGTTTCGAGGTCAAACGCGTCCTGTGTACCGAGGAGGGCGTCGACCCCGCCAGGATCGTGCTGGGGCACAGTGGCGACACCACCGACCTGGACTATCTGACCGCCCTCGCCGATTCCGGTTTCGTCCTCGGAATGGATCGTTTCGGGATCAACCTGGAGACCACCTTCGAGGCGCGCGCCGACACCCTCATCGAGATGGTGCGCCGCGGGTATGCCGAACGGATGGTCCTCTCGCAGGATTCCAGCTGCTATATCGACTGGATGGAACCCGCCACCCGGGCGGCGGTCCTGCCGCAGTGGCACTACACCCATCTGTTCGACGACGTCTTCCCCTACGTGCTCGATCGCGGTATCGAGGAGCGGCAGCTGCAGACGATGCTGGTGGAGGTACCCCGCACCTTCTTCGCCGCCGGCTGACCGCCGGGCCGGTCCGGGTGCCGCCGTACCCCGACCGGGTTCCCGAACCGGACGGGACCGGCAGCTAGGGTTGTCGATCATGCCTGGTCTGCCCGCCCCGCGCGCTCGTGCGCTGCTCGCCGCGCTGCTGCTCGCCGTCGCCCTGCTGGCGACCGCGTGTGGCGGTGGCGGCGACGGTGACAGCGCCACCAGTGACCTGTGCGCGCCACCAGGACCGGAGGCGGCG
>JABFXT010000388.1 GCA_013361595.1 Nocardia sp.
GCGGGGCGGCTACACCCAGCAGGCCTTCCCGGACGCGCCCGAGGAATAGACCGGCGAGCCGGGTCGCGACCTCGGGTGAGCGAAGCGAAGCGCCCATCCACCACAGCGATGCGCAGGCTGTTGCCGCGCACCGCGTACAGACAGGTAGCTTGAGGACTGATGGCTGATAACGAGGGCATGTCGCCGGATACGACCGAGAACCTTCCCGCCGAGGAGGATCGCGCCGCCGGGACCGGCGACGCGCCCTCGTCCGGCGATACGGCGCCGGGGGCCGAACTCTCGGTCGCCGAGCTGCGGGAGTGGTTGCGGCGCTGGGTCGCCGATGCCACCGGACAGTCGGTCGACAAGATCACCGTGGACCGCCCGATGGAGGAGTTCGGCCTGGCCTCCCGCGACGCGCTCGCACTCGGCGGTGAGATCGAGGAACTCACCGGGGTCGTGTTGAACGCGACCGTGGTCTACCAGCATCCGACGATCGCCTCGCTGGCCGAGGTCATCGTGAACGGGCCCCCGGAGCTCACGCTCGAGGCCGCCGACGATCAGTACTACACCGCCGGATACGCCCCGGGTGACGCGCACGATATCGCCATCGTGGGCCTGTCGACGCGGCTACCGGGTGCGGGCGACACCCCGGAATCGACCTGGGATTTCCTGATCAACGGCGGTGACGCCATCCGCGACCTGCCCGAGGGCCGGTGGGCGGAGTTCCTGAGCGAACCGCAGGTGGCGG
The DNA here is from genome assembly GCA_013361595.1 of Nocardia sp. Taxonomy (GTDB): domain Bacteria; phylum Actinomycetota; class Actinomycetes; order Mycobacteriales; family Mycobacteriaceae; genus Nocardia. Next base: position 731 of record JABFXT010000388.1, read on the forward strand.
CCGAGGTCGAGGCGGGCAATGTCCGCGGTGGATATCTCGACCAGCGGGTCGTCACCGATTTCGACGCCGAGTTCTTCGCCATGTCGCCGATCGAGGTCGAGCGGATCGACCCGCAGCAGCGACTGGTGATGGAACTGACCTGGGAGGCGCTCGAGCATGCCCGGATCCCGGCCAGCGAGCTGCGCGGGGAATCGGTCGGTGTCTACATCGGCACTTCTACCAGCGATTTCCAGATCATCGCCGCCATGAGCCTGGGCGATACCGATCCGAACGTCCCGGCCTCGGCCGAGGCGTACAAGATCATGGGCAGCGCGAGCAGCATCATCGCCAACCGCGTGTCGTATTTCTACGATTTCCGCGGGCCCTCGGTGGCGGTGGACACCGCCTGTTCGTCGACACTCGTGGCGGTGCACCAGGCTGTGCAGGCCCTGCGCGCCGGTGACGCGGACGTCGCCGTGGCCGGTGGCGTGAACATGCTGCTCATCCCCATGACCACCCTCGGTTTCGACAAGAACGGCGCGGTCTCCAAGGACGGCCGGATCAAGGCGTTCTCCGCCGATGCCGACGGAATGGTGCGGTCCGAGGGCGCCGGGCTGGTGGTGCTCAAGCGGCTCGCCGACGCCGAACACGACGGCGACAACATCCTCGCCGTGATCAAGGGTTCCGCGGTCAACAGTGACGGCCGGTCCAACGGGCTGATCGCCCCGAACCCCGACGCCCAGGCCGATGTGCTGCGGCGCGCCTACCGCGACGCCGGAATCGTGCCCTCCACGGTGGACTACATCGAGGCGCACGGCACCGGAACACTGATCGGCGATCCGATCGAGGCCGACGCGCTGGGCCGGGTGGTCGGTGCCGGTCGCGCGGCCGACGCCCCGGCCCTGCTGGGCTCGGCGAAGACCAACTTCGGGCATCTGGAATCCGGTGCGGGCGCGGCGAGCCTGGCCAAGGTGATCCTGGCGTTCCAGAACGATGTGCTGCCCGCGAACATCAACTACGCCGGTCCGAACCCCTACATTCCGTTCGAGCAGGCCCATCTGCGGGTCGTCGACGAGCCGACTCCGTTCCCGCGCTACAGCGGTACCGCGACGGTCGGTATCTCCGGCTTCGGTTTCGGTGGCACCAACGCGCATGTGGTCCTGCAGGAGTACGTGCCGGCCGCGCCGCTCGCCGTCTCCGAACCGTTCCTGGCCGACGCGGACGAGGACACGCTGGCGGTTTCGAGTACCGATGTGGTCGCGGAGGCCGAATCGGTCACCGCGGAGGCCGCCCCCGAGCCCGAATGGTCGGCCGACCGTGCCGAACCGCTGCCGGTGATCCTGGCGGTTTCCGCCTATCTGCCCTCGCGGCGGCGCCGGGCCGCAGCCGATCTGGCGGACTGGCTGGAAACCGAAGCGGGACAGCGGACTCCGCTGGCGGATGTGGCCCGCTCGCTGGCCAGGCGCAGCCATTGGCGGTCGCGCGGTGTGGTGCTGGCCAAGGACCACGCCGAGGCCGTCGCCGGATTGCGCGCGATCGCCGCGGGTAAGCCGGGACCGGGTGTTTTCACCGCCGACGCGCCGGCCGCCCAGGGTCCGATGTGGGTGATGGCCGGTTTCGGTGCCCAGCACCGGAAGATGGGTAAGCAGCTCTACCAGGAGAACTCGATCTTCCGGCGTACCGTCGACGAGGTCGACGAACTCGTACAGGACGAGTCGGGGTACTCGGTGCGCGAGATGATTCTCGACGACGCCCAGGACTACGACGTGGGCACCTCCCAGGTCGGTATCTTCACCATCCAGCTCGGCCTCGCCGCGCTGCTGCGCGCGCACGGCGCCGAACCGGCCGCGGTGGTCGGGCATTCCATGGGTGAAGTGGCCGGCGCCTACATCTGCGGCGGTCTCCCGCTGGAGGACGCGGTACGCACCATCTGCGCGCGTTCGCGGCTGATGGGCGAGGGCGAACAGATGCTCTCCGACGCCGATGTGCGGAATATGGCGCTGGTAGAGATGAGCGCCGACGAGGTCGCCGCGCTGCTGCCGGAATTCCCCGATGTCGAGGTCGCGGTGTACGCGGCACCGACCAATACGGTGATCGGTGGTCCGGTGGACCAGGTCTCGGCGATCGTCGGCCGGGTGGAGGCCGCGGGTAAGTTCGCGCGCGTCCTGCAGACCAAGGGCGCCGGGCACACCTCGCAGATGGACCCGCTGCTGGGCGAACTGGCCGCCGAACTGGCCGGGATCGAACCGACGAAGCCGAAGGTCGGCCTGTACTCCACGGTCGACAAGGAGCAGTACTACGCGCCGGGGCACGACCCGGTGCACACCGAGGACTACTGGGTGAAGAACATGCGGCACAGCGTGTACTTCACCAACGCGGTGCGGCTCGCCGTCGATTCCGGGATCACCACATTCCTGGAACTGGCACCGAATTCGGTCGCGCTGATGCAGGTGCTGGGCACCACGTTCGCGGCCGGACTGCCGGACGCGCAGCTGATCCCGACGCTCAAGCGCAAGGAAGACGAATCCGCCGGGGTGATCGCCGCGCTGGCCCAGCTGTATGTACACGGGCATCCGGTGGACCTGGGATCGCTGGTCGCCGACGGGCCGTATGCCGATATCCCGCGCACGGCGTTCGTGCGTAAACACTACTGGCCCAAGGTGAGTGGTTTCTCGGCCGGTGGCAGCACCCGGGCGCCGGGTGCGTCCGTCGCGCTGCCGGACGGCCGGCACGTCTGGGAGGTACGGGCCGCATCGGTCGACGATCTGCCCGCGCTGGTGCGGTCGGCCGCGGCGCAGGTGCTCGCGGATGTGCACCCGGGCGCCAGCGTGGCGCACGCGCCGCTGCCCGCCACCGGGACCCTCACCACGACGCTGACCCCGCATCCGGGTGGCGCGTCCATCCAGGTGCATGCCCGGGACGGCGCGCAGTTCCGGCTGCTGTTCGACGCGGTCGTCACCTCCGGCGCCGCTCTGCCCGCTCCGGCGGAACCGGCCGCGAGCCCGGCCGCCCCCGCGCGGATCGAATCCGAGGTCGTCGAGGTCGTCGACACCGCGGGCTTCGGCGACCGGTGGAACCCGGACAGCGGTCAGACGGTCGAGGAGCGGCTGGCGTTGATCGTCGCCGAATCCATGGGCTACGCGGTCGAGGACCTGCCGATGGAGATCCCGCTCATGGAGCTCGGGCTGGACTCGCTGATGGCCATGCGGATCAAGAACCGGGTCGAATACGAATTCGATATCCCGCAGCTGCAGGTCTCGGCCGTCCGCGACGCCAGCCTGCACGAGGTCGGCAAGGTACTCCGCTACGCGATCGAGCACCGCGACCAGGTCCAGGAGATGGCCGATCAGCAGGCCAGCGGGGAATCCGGCGCGCTGAACGTGGACGACGACTTCGTGAACGCGGCCAAGGCCGCCATGGAGGCGGGACAGGATCCGGTCGCCGCGCTGCACCAGGGGACCGATATCGCCGAGGCCGAAGCCCCGGTGCGCGAACCCGAACCGGCCACGCCGGCGAGCCCCGCACCGAAGGCCGAACCGGCCCCGGCCGCCGGTGCCGCGTTGTTCGGTGGCGGTGCGGGTTCGGACGAGGACAATGTTCCGCCACGTGACGCGGCGGAACGGTTGACCTATGCGGCCTGGGCGACCATCACCGGCAAGTCGGCCGGCGGTATCTTCGACAACCTGCCGATTCTGGACGAGGACACCGCGGAGAAGCTGGCCGCCCGGCTCACCGAGCGGGTCGGCGCGGAGATCACCGTCGACGATGTGCTGGATTCGGAAACCATCGAACAACTCGCCGATGTGGTGCGCACGCTGCAGGACAGTGGTGCGGATGTGGACGGATTCGTACGTCCCATCCGGGCCCGGGGTGAGAACTCCGCCGCGGTCCCGGTTTTCGTCTTCCATCCGGCCGGCGGCAACACCCTGGTGTACGAGCCGCTGCTGAAGCGGCTGCCCGAGGGCACGCCGATGTA
>JABFXT010000792.1 GCA_013361595.1 Nocardia sp.
CACGGCGGCGATCGCGGGAATCATCGTCGGTGGCCCCACCGCGCTCGCCTTCAGCGCGACCCAGACCGGTGTCCGCGCGGCCGGTACGGCCACCACGGGCGGCTTCGTGAACCCGGTGATCTCGATCGTCGAGGACGTACTGGCCGTCACTCTGGTCACGCTGGCGATCGTGCTGCCGCTGCTGATTCCGATCGTGCTGGGGTACTGCTGTTGTTCGCTCGACGCGTGATGCGCAGGGTGCGCCGCGGCCCGCGGACGGCAGCGGCTCCGGCACGCTGACCGAACAGCCCACGGGCGGAAACAGCCGCCCACTCTCCGAACGCGCCGGGTAGCGCGGGGTCCGCGATGATCTCTGGGACGATAGCGCGGTCCCGGCCGCACCGATCGGCGGACAGCAGCGGTCCTCGTACACTCCGCATCCTCGCACCGACAGGAGCCGGTATGGAAAGTTCCACCGACCGAAGCTCGGACAAGCTCGACCGCAGTGTCATCGTCACCGGGCTCGTCGTGGTGTCCGGCATGATCATGGTGGTTCTGGACACCACGATCGTGAACGTCGCCCTGGACTCGCTGAGCACCGAGCTCGACGCACCGCTGTCCACCACCCAATGGGTGGTCACCGGCTACCTGCTCGCGGTGGCCCTCGTCATCCCGCTCACGGGCTGGGCCATGGACCGGTTCGGGCCGAAGCCGACCTGGCTCACCGCCGTGAGCCTGTTCGTGGCCGGTTCGGCGCTGTGCGCGGCAGCCTGGTCGATCGAGAGCCTGATCGCGTTCCGCGTACTCCAGGGACTGGGGGGCGGCATGCTGCTGCCCGCCGGGCAGGCCATCATCACGCGGGCGGCGGGTCCGAACCGCCTGGGTCGCGCGATGAGCATCCTCGGCGTCCCCATGCTGCTGGGACCGGTGTTCGGGCCCGTGATCGGCGGCCTGCTCGTCGAGTACACGAGCTGGCACTGGATCTTCCTCGTCAATGTCCCGGTCGGCATCCTCGCCCTCGCGCTCGCGGTGTGGAAGCTGCCCCATGTCGATGTGTTCCCGGATCCCGGACGGCTCGACGTGCGTGGACTCGTCCTGCTCTCCGGCAGCCTCGTCTGCCTGCTCTACGGGCTCTCCCGCGCCAGTGCCCACGGCGGCTTCACCGAATGGAGCGTGCTGGGCTGGCTGATCGTCGGCGCGGTGGGCCTGGCTCTCTACACGTGGCACAGCCTGCGCAAGGGCGCCGATTCGATCATCGACGTACGCCTGCTCACCAACCGGCTGTTCGCGAGCAGCACCGTGGCCGTCTTTCTCGTGGCCATCGGCATGTTCGGCGGTATGCTGCTGCTCCCGCTCTACTATCAGACCGTCCGTGGCCAGGGGGCCCTCGGCGCCGGTCTGCTACTCGCCCCACAGGGTCTGGGCGCGATCGTCGCGATGGTGATCGGCGGCCGGCTCACCGACCGTATCGGTGCCGGTTATGTGGTGCCCGTCGGCATCGTGCTCGCGCTGATCGGTACCTTCCCGTTCACCCGGGTGGGCGTCGACACCTCCTATGTCTGGCTCAGCGTCGCCCTTTTCGTGCGCGGGATGGGGCTCGGCGCGGTGATGATGCCGACGATATCGGCCGCCTACACCGAACTCGGCCGAGACGTCGTATCGCGGGCCGCGCCGACATTGTCGGCCATCCAGCAGGTCGGCGCGTCCCTGGGTAGCGCGCTGCTGGTGACGGCATTGACGCAACGACTCGGCGACCAGCTCGACGCCCGGGGTATCCAGACGCCGGGTGGCGGTACCGACCAGATCAGTTCGGTACCGCCGGAGGCGATGCAGATCGTGGGGCCGCTGCTGGCCGGTTCGTTCGGTTACGCGTTCTGGGTCGCGTTCGTACTCACCGCGGCGATCATCGTTCCCGCGTTGTTCCTACCCCGGCACGCGGACCGTGACCGCACGGAGGCGCCGGTGGCGCCCGGGGTCTGACATTCGCGTCCGCGGCCACCCGGTGGCGGAAACCGTCAGTCGGGTTCGCTGGTACCGGTGGTCAGGAACAAGGTGCGACGGCCCACTTCGACGGTGTGGTCGGCGAAGCGTTCGTAATAGCGTCCCAGCAGTGCGAGATCCACCGCGGTGGTGGTACCGCCGGTGTACTCGGGGCCGAGAAGGTGGTTGAGCAGGTCGCGGTGCAGTTGATCCATCACATCGTCGTGGCCCTCGAGCGCGGCGGCGGCACCGGTGTCGCCGGTGGCCAGGACCCGGGCGGCCGAACCGGCCATGTGTACCGCGGCCGCGCCCATCCGGGCGACCGTGTCCCGGAGCGGATCGGGCATAACCGGTTCGGGGTGACGACGGCGGACCAGCCCGGCGATATGAGCGCACAATCCGCCCATCCGGGCGAGATTGGCCGACAGCTGCAACGCGGTCACCACCCGGCGCAGTTCGGTGGCGACCGGGGCCTGGAGCGCCAGCAACAGTACCGCCGCGTCCTCGGCGTCGCGGCCCATCGCCTCGACATGGGCGCACAGGTCGATCGCCTGTTCGGCCTCCTCGATATCGGAGTCGAGCAGCGCCCGGGTGGCGGCGGCGATCGCGGTCTCATCACGTAGGCACATCGCCTCGAGCATCCCGGTCAGCTGTTCGAGTTCCTCGTGGAAGCGAGTCCGCATACCCCATCGAAGCACCTCGGGGCGACGGGGACGCGGCCGGGCGAGACGATCACGGTCCGCGACGATCAACGCGGCCGGTCCGCGGCGGCGGTCCGGGCGGTCAGTTCACCGCGCCGACGCTGCCGTAACTCCCGCGGCGTCTCACCCATGGCGTCCTTGAACGCGGTGGAAAACCACGACGCGTTCAAGCCGCACCGGGCGGCCAGCTCCCCGATCGGCACACCGGCGTAGGCGGGATCACCGAGAAACGCGCACGCGGCACGCAACGCCTCCGCCCGTCGGAGATCGCGGAAAGTGGTCCCGCTCCGGTGCAGGATCGCCCGCACCTGCCGTGGCGACCAACCCAGCGCGGCGGCCACCGCGGGTAGCCGGACATCCCGGTGGCCGATATGGGTACGCAGGTAGCGGCGGACCTGGTCGGTCACCTCGGCGTGCTGGTCCCGCTGCGGGCTCACCTCACCGATCGAAAGCATGCACAACAGCTCCCCGATCCGCTGGCACACCGCGTCGAACTCGCGGCCCGACAGCGTCCCCTGTTCGGCGTGGGTGCTGCGGATGAGCGTCCGGGCGATCCGGCCGAGCCCGGACGACAGGTCCAATTCCGCGGCATATTTACCGAAAGGTCCGGTCCGGCTCTCCATTTCCGTGCGCGGCACCTGGAACGCGTAGGCCGACGAGGGCGGAATGTGGAGGTGGCACACCGTATCGAGGACGGTGACGGCTCCCCGGCCGGGGCCGGCGCTGGTGATATCGCCGCCCCGGTACGTCACCGTATAGGACCCCTGTTCGGGGACGACGACCCAGTAGAAATCGTCGCCCGCGACACGGCGGATATGCGGCCGGGTGCGGCTCGAGGTACGCCCGCCGCGTTGATCCCAGCGCAGCAACCGGTAGTCGGCGCTCTCCTGCACCGACATGGTCGCGCTCCACCGGTCGGACTCGTGGTAGTGGTGATCCATCGGCATCAGGCTGTCGGCGATCGTGGTCCACGACGCCGAACTCCGCGCGGTCACGCTGTAGAACTCCACAGTGCCGTCCTATGAGATGACTCCGGCGGCACCGCCCGGCCGCCCGGCCGTCGTCATCGAGCCTCGCCGAGCGAGATCGGTATGGACAACGGTCCGATGGTGAAGAACGAGGGCGTGTAGCGGACCTCGTCCGGGTCGACGGCGAGTCGCAGATCCGGCAGCCGCCGATACAGCGACGCCAGTGCCAGCCGGCCCTCGAGCCGGGCGAGCCCGGCGCCGATGCAGTACCGCGGGCCGTGCCCGAAGCCCAGATGACCGGTCCGCTTCTCCCGGGTGATATCGAACAGATCCGCCGTCTGTCCGTATTCGGCCGGGTCGATTCCGCACGCCTGGTAGACCACGCCCACCGCTTTGCCCTTCGGAATCGCCACACCCGCAATGGTCACATCTGTCAGGGTGAACCGCCAGCTGGTCATCATCACCGAATGGCGATACCGCACGGTCTCTTCGACGACATCGGCCCACAGATCGCCGGTCTGCGCCGCTCGGAGCTGGTCGGGATGCCGCGCCAGGGCGAGGATCGCGTAACCGAGCATATGGACCGTGGTCTCGTGACCGGCGACGAGCATGATCCACAGCACCGCCACCAACTCCTCGGTGGTCAGTTTGTCGTCGGCGTCCCGCGCCTGCACCAGACCGGAGGTGAGATCGTCCCCCGGCTCCCGCTCCTTCCGCTCGACCAGGTCGTACAGGTACTGCTGGAGTCCGTTCTGTGCCGCGAAGGCCTGATCGGGAGAACTGTTGTGCGCCAGCAGAGTCGCCGTCCAGCCGCGCAACCGGCCGCGATCGGCTTCCGGTACGCCGAACAGTTCGCAGATCACCGCCATCGGTACCGCTTCGGTGTACGCCGGCACCAGATCGACACCGTCCCCGGCGGCCACCACCGCGTCGAGCAGCTCATCGACGATCGCCTGGATCCGTGACTCCAGCGCCAGCACCCGGCCCGGCGTGAACGCCTTGCCGATCAGGCCACGCAGCCGCCGATGATCGGCACCGTCCTTGGTCGACAGGTGGTCGCCCTGGACCACCGCGCGCAAGGGCCAATCCGGGGGGATGGTCCCGTTGTGCAGATCCGGCCAGTGCCGGGGGTCCCGGGCGAATGTGGTGTTGTCACCGGCGAGGATCTCGCGAACGGCCTCGTAGGTCAACGCGAGGTAGCCGGGCACCCCGCCCGGGAATTCCACCTCGACGACGGGTGCGGTCGCGCGCAGCCGGACGCAGGTGTCGAGCGGATTCTCGTTCGCGGCGGGGAAAGCGGGGAGTGTGGTCGACACGGGGCATACCTTTCGACTGGTCCGGCCGTCCCGGACACCCGCCGAGGAGTATCGCGCCGCGACGCCCCGGCCGACGCCCGCGCCGCCCGACTGTGCCCAGAACCCGAAAAAAAGTGGGCGGGAACCCGAAATACGCAGTTGCCGTGTCGAATACCGGCTCACGGTTTGCGGGGGAGCCGAGCCGCCGCGGCACCGGCGCGCCCCGGCGGCGGGACAGTTCGCGAGTGGCGCCGGACCGGCCGGCCGCATACGATCCGGCGGTGCCGACAACCCGAGCAGAACTGAGCGGTTCCGTCGAGGGCGGCCTCGCCGCGGATCTCGCGCGCGGGTTCGCGGACCGGCCGCGGGTCGAGATCTCCGCCGCCGAAGTCCGCCCGGTCGAACCGTTCCTGGAACGACTCGATCCCGCGACCGCCACCGCCCTCGCCGGATTCGATCGCCGGGTGCGGTCGGGAACCATGCCGCAGTTCCTCGATATCTACGACTGGTCCTACGGATTCGGCTTCGCCGCCAACGACTGTGGACTGCTGGACAGCGATTACCACACCGAACTCACCGACGACGATGTCTACACGATCGGCGCCGACGGCGGCGGCAACCTGTACACCGTCCTCACCGACGGACAGGTCGCCATCTGGTTCCACGAGGAAGAGGTCCTCGAGGGCGGCACCCGCTTCGACGATCTGGAAACCTTCCTGTGGTCGCTGGTCCGCTACCACGCGGTCCGGGCCGGCCGGCTCGACCCGGAGCCGATCGCCGCCGACTTCCGTGCGCTCGGACAGGACGGTGCCCTCGCACCCGAACTGGGATTGCTGGCCTCGCTGCGGCCGTTCCGTAACGCCGGATCACGCTGAGCCGGACCGGTGCGCACCGCTAGCGGCGGATGAGACCCATTTCGGTGGCCGCCGCGACAGCGCCGGTGCGCGAATTGACGCCGAGTTTGGTGTAGATGCGGACCAGATGTGATTTCACGGTGCCCTCGGTGAGGTGGAGCCGCCGACCGATATCGTGATTGGACAGGCCGTCGGCGACCAGGGCCAGCACCTCGGTCTCGCGGCGGGTCAGGGCCGCCCCGGGAGTGCGCAGCCGGTTCATCAGCCGATGCGCGACCGCGGGAGCCAGGGTGGTCCGACCGGCCGCGGCGGCCCGCACCGCGGCAGCCAGGTCGTCGGGCGGGGCGTCCTTCAGGAGGTAGCCGGTCGCACCGGCTTCGATCGCGGGCAGCGTATCGGCGTCCGAGTCGTAGGTCGTGACGATCAGTACCCGCGGCGCCGCCGGCCGCGCGGTGATCAGCGCGGTGGCTTCGGCACCGTTCATCCCCCGCCCGAACTGCAGGTCCATCAGCACCACGTCGATATCGCCCAGCGCGCTCCGGGCGACGGCGGCCTCCGCGGTCGCGGCCTCGGCCACGATATCGAAGCCGGGCTCGGTCGCCAGTACCGCGCGCAGACCGGCCCGGACGACCGGATGGTCATCGGCCAGGAGGAGACGGATACGGCCGTCGGTCACGAGGCGGCCCCGGTTCCGGTCGGGGGGCCGGCAGGTAGCTGGACACCCAATGCGGTACCCCGGCCCGGAGCGGATTCGACGGTGAGGGTTCCGCCCAGCGCGTCGACGCGAGCGCGCATGGCTGCCAGACCGAATCCGCCGCCGCCGGGATCGGGTGCGGGAACCCGGTCCGGATCGAATCCGCGGCCGTCGTCCGCCACGTCGAGAGCGACCTGGTCCCCGAGATAGCTGAGCGTGATGTCGGCCGACCCGGCATCGGCGTGGCGGACGGTATTGGCCAGGGCGGACTGGGCGATCCGCAGCAGGGCGACTTCATGGGTGGTCGGCAGCGGCACCGGATCGCCGGTGACATGGAACCGGGCGGTGAGCCGGTCGCGGGTGGCCGCGGTGGCGCAGAGCCGCGCGAGGGCATCGGCCAGCGTGCCGGTGTCCAGTGCGGGCGGGGCGAGAGCGGCGACGAATCGGCGGGCCTCGGCCAGATTGTCGACAGCCGCCCGGCGGGCCCGGTCCACATAGCCCGACGCGCTCCCGGGATCGTCGGGCAGGGCGCGTTCGGCGGCGCGCAGCAGCAACTGGATACTCGAGAGTCCCTGGGCGAGCGTGTCGTGGATCTCGCGGGCGAGACGTTCGCGTTCGGCGAGCACACCGGCGGTGTGCTGGGCTTGGGCGAGGTCGGCCCGGGTGGCGGTGAGCTCCTCGATCAGGCGGCTACGACGCTGGTTCTCCCGGTACAGGGCCCGGTACCCCCAGACGACCACCATGGCGACCGCGGCACCGAGCGCCGGCCCGATCACCATCGCCACACCGAATGTCCCCCGCTGAGCGGCGAATCCGGCGATCGCCACCACGGCCGTCCCCACCACCGCGATCGGTCCGGTCCGGCGCGCGAGCAGGTGCAGCTCGAGGAAGTACAGCGGAAACGCCAGCCACACTCCGTCCGCAGAGAACGCCAGCAATACCAGCCAGACTGCCCCCACCGCGGCCAGCCATCCGGCGGCAGCGCGCCGGGACCCACCGGCCCGGGGCAGTGCGAGACCGGCCGCGTAGACGATGCCGAAGATCACCGCCACGGCGGTGATCGCCCCGGCCCGCGGGTCCCGGTCGGCGACCGCCCGGCCGACGGTCAGCACCAGTAAGCCGAAGACCAGCAGGTGCAGGCACCAGGCCAGTGCCCGAACACTGGCGACCGGGGCAGGAGCAGTGGTGTTCACAGTGGTTCCAGCCTAGGGATCGGCGGCCCGCCCGGCCTCTATCGAAAGTGACAACCCGCGGCCCGCCTTTCGGTGCGGCAAAACCTGTCCGGCGCCGGATGCCCGGACCCCGGTTCGCGACGACGGTGGAGATGTTCCGGATTCCACTCGTGAAAGGTCAGGACCGAACCGTGTTCGTAGCCTGGAGGGACCTGAAGTTCGCCAAGGGTCGCTTCGCCCTGATGGGCAGCGTCGTCGTACTGATCACTCTGCTGGTCGGATTGTTGTCCGGTCTCACCGCCGGGCTCGGCCGCCAGAACACCTCCGCCGTCACCGGCCTCCCCGCCGACCGGATCGCCTTCGGCGCGACCGGTCCGGATGCCGAGCTCTCCTATTCGAACTCCACCGTCACCGAGACACAATGGCGGATCTGGGCCGAAGCGCCCGGAGTCGACTACGCCGAGCCGCTCGGCATCGCCACCATCCGCGCCACGCACGCCGGGCAGAGCAGCGTGGTCTCGGCATTCGGTGTCCGGCCCGGTGCACCGCTCGCTCCCGAGAGCGGCGCGATCGACGACGGATCGGCGGTGCTGTCCGGCACCGCGGCCGCCGACCTCGGCGCCGCGCCCGGCGACACTGTCGATATCGCCGGGCAGCATCTCACTGTCGCGGCGGTGAGCGGTGACGACTCGTTCGGTCACACCCCGGTCGTCTGGCTCGGTCTCGGCGCCTGGCAGCACACCGCGCCTCCGGCAGCCGACGGCGCCGCAGCCTTCGCGACCGTTATCGCTCTCGCCACCTCGGAGGCCGATATCGCTGATACGGACCGGGCGGCGGGCACCGCGAGCGTGGCCCGGGACGATTCGCTGTCCGCGATCGGGTCCTATGCCGCCGAGAACGGCTCGCTGCAGTTGATGCGGGGTTTCCTGTTCGCGATATCCGCGCTGGTGATCGGCGCTTTCTTCACCGTGTGGACGGTCCAGCGCGGCGGCGATATCGCGGTGCTGAAAGCCCTGGGCGCGTCCACCGCCGGATTACTGCTGGATGCGCTCGGCCAAGCCGTCGTGCTGCTGATCGGCGGCGTCGCGATCGGGACAGCGCTCGCCGCCGCGATCGGCGCGGCCCTGTCCGGCGGGGCGGTCCCGTTCGTACTGACTCCGGCCACTGTCCTGGTTCCCGCGACCGTGCTGGTGGTACTCGGTGCGCTGGGTGCCGCGGTATCCGTCCGGCGTATCACTTCCGTCGACCCGCTGATCGCGCTGGGGAGCACCCGATGACTCTCGAACTACACGATGTCACCCTCACCTACCCCGACGGTGGCGACCGGCTCACCGCCCTCCACCACGTATCCCTCACCGTGCCCGCGGGCAGCCTCACCGCCGTCATCGGCCCCTCCGGCTCCGGGAAGTCCAGTCTCCTGGCCGTGGCCGCCACCCTCATCACTCCGGATTCCGGCACCGTCACCGTGGACGGAACCGTCACGACCGGGATGTCACGCGCCGAACTGAGCGTATTGCGCCGCCGCCGGATCGGCATCGTCTTCCAACAGCCCAATCTGATCGCATCTCTCACCGCGGCCGAACAACTCGAGGTCATGGCCCGGATCGACGGCCGATCCGCGGCCGCGGCCCGGCCTCGCGCCCGGCGCTTGCTCGCGGACGTCGGCTTGGCCGAACACGCCGACCGCCGACCGCACCAGCTGTCGGGCGGTCAGCGACAACGGGTCGATATCGCCCGGGCGTTGATGAACGAGCCGACCGTCCTACTGATCGACGAGCCGACCAGCGCGCTGGATCACGACCGCGGCGCGGCTGTCATCGATGCGATCGCCCGGCTCACCCGCGACCGGGCCACCGCCACTGTCCTGGTCACCCACGACCGCACTCATCTGGGCGCCGCCGATCGGGTCGTCGAAGTCCACGACGGGCGCCTGCACCCGTCCCGGTAGCGGATCGTGACCACACCGGTCGCACAACAGAGCTGGTCGGCGGTCGTAGAATTTCCGGTGGTTGTTGTCGTACCGCTGCGTGGTGCGTTCGGTGGGACCACTCCTGGCGGATGCGCGACCCGCCCTGCTGCTGTCTGCCGATTCGATCGGGAGGTGTTCGGTCGTGCGAACCGATGATGACGACTGGGATATCGTGACGAGCGTCGGGCTCACCGCGCTGGGAGTGGCGGCATTCCGAGCACTCGAATCCGCTCGGCCCGAGCCGCTCATCCGCGACGAGTACGCGGAATTGTTCGTCCGGGCCGCCGGTGAACCGCATGTCCTCGAGGTACTGGCCGATCCGCCGACACTCGCCGGGGCGCCACTCGTCCCCGGATTCATGGGTTTGCGGACCGCGTTCTTCGACGACTTCTTCCGGGCGGCCGGCGCGCGCGGAATCGGACAGGCCGTGATCGTCGCCGCCGGGCTGGACGCGCGGGCCTTCCGCCTCGACTGGCCCGCGGGAACCATCGTCTTCGAAATCGATCGACCCGAAGTGCTCGCCTTCAAGGACCGGGTACTGGCCGCGCACGGAGCGTAACCGCGGGCCGAGCGCCGAACGGTCGCGGTCGACCTGCGTTCCGATTGGCCGGCCGCGCTGGCCGCGGCGGGCTACGACCGGGCCGTGGCCACGGCCTGGTCGGCCGAAGGCCTGCTGCCGTATCTGCCCGGGACGGCCCAGGACGCGTTGTTCGAACACATCACCGCGCTCAGCCCGCCGGGCAGCCGGTTCGCGGTGGAGAGCGCTCCGACCGGGGCCGCGGCGAGCGGTTTCGCCACTCTGGAAGAGAAATATCTCGACCGGAATCCGTTCCGCGATATCGACCTGGCCGAACTGTTCTACTCCGACGAGAAATCCGATCCGCAGCAGTGGCTCGGCGAGCACGGATGGTCGGTCTCGTCCGCCGCGTCGGCCGATCTGGCCGCCGCCTACGGGGTGACGATCCCCGACCTGCCCGATGAGCTCGACCAGCAGTGGCAACAACCGCGATACCTCACCGCACACCGGCAACCGTGCTGAGCGGACCGCGTCGATCGAGTTGAGCGGGCCTCAGAAGTCGAATCCGCCACCGTCGAAACCACCGCCGTCGAAACCGCCCCAATCGCCGCCTCCGTCGCCACCCCAGTCACCGCCGCCGTGATCGTCCTGGCCGCCGGTATCGCCCCCGGCGCCGCCGTAGTCCTGATCTCCGGCGGACAACCCGTCCGCGTACCCTTCGCCGTAGCCGGATTCGAACCCCTCCGCGCCGTAGCCGACACCGGCCATACCGGAGAACAGCGAACTGAACAGCAGGGCCGAACCCACTCCCCAGGCTCCCGCGACCAGGGCGGGCCGCCACCAGGGTTCGGAGTACCAACCGGCCGGTACCGGACGTCCGGCGACCCGCCCGCCCGGATAGTAGTTCGGCGTCGCCGACGACGGCCGGGGCGACGCGGCGATCCGCCGGTTGTCGAAATCGATCACGCGATCTTCGCTGACTTCGCCCGCGGTCGACCGGCCCTCCAGCTCCGGCACAGCCGGACCCGGGTCCATCTCCATGGCGGTACGGGCGGCACGGATGTAATACAACCCTTCGACCGCGGTCTGTTTCGCGAACCGGGCCTGGACCGGAGTGCGAGCCTGATCGATCTGCGCACCCGCCGCGTTGTGCCGTTCCGCGGCGTCGGCGAGGGCCTGCTGGGCAGCGGGGTTGCTACCGGTCAGGTTGTAGATCTGGCCACCGAGCCGTTCGTTGACCCGGCGCGCCTCGGCCAGCGAGTCGGCCAGTTCGGTCGCCGCGCGTTCCGTGCGCTGCCGGGACCGCCATACCAGGGCCACCGCCACCAGCAGGACCACCACAGCGATCAGAAGCCATTCCATGGTCACGCACTCCTTCGTTCGCCGGAGTACCGTGCGCCCAGCCTACTCGCCGGGTGGTGGAGTCGACCGAGCCGCGGATCGGAGCCACCGGCGGCGCGCTCGAGGTCACCGCTGCGGCGGGTCCTCGGTGGCGTCCGCGGTCGGGATGTACCGGTTCAGTTGCTCGGGGTCGGCGTCCTCGCCGTCGGCGAGCATATGCAGTACCCACTGCGATTTGCCGTTGTTCTTCGCGCGATACAGACCGGTATCCGCGGCGTCGATCAGCGTTTCGGCCTGCCCGCTCTGCACCGTTGTCAGCACGGCGCCGATACTGGCCGAAACCTGCACCTGATGGCTGTTGGTCGTCACCGGCTCGGTGAGCGCACCCAGCAGATTGTCCGCCACCCGGCCTATTTTCCAGGCGTCGACCGGCGGCGGCACCAACGCGACGAATTCGTCGCCACCGATCCGCGCCACCAGGCAGTCCAGGTTCTGCACGCTCGCGTTGAGGCGCTCGGCGACGGCGGCGAGCACCCGGTCACCGGTGCCGTGGCCGTAGCGGTCGTTGATGTGTTTGAAACGATCCAGGTCCACGAAGCACAGGCCGATCTGCTCGTGTCCGCCCGCTTCCTTCATCACGACATCCAGGCGCTCCAGCAGCTGACGCCGGTTGGCCAGGCCGGTCAACGGATCGTGCCTGGCCTGCCGGTGGAGTTCCTGGCGCATCCGGTGCTGTTCGGTGACGTCCTCACCCACCGCCAGCAGATAGTTCGGGAGGCCCGGGCCGCCCTGGACGAACGTGATGGAGAAAGTCGCCCACCCGTAACTGCCGTCCACCCGACCGATCTGCTGCTCCAGCTTCACCGTCCCCTGACGGTTGGGGACCAGCTTCTGATAGACCAGGTTGCGTATCCGTTCCCGATCCTCGGGATGAGCGAATTCGTAGACCGAGATACCGCGTAATTCGTCGATCGGGACGCCGATCATATCGGCGAGTTTCTGATTGGCGTCGAGTAGGACACCGTTGGTGTCGCCGATGGCGATGGCCACCGCCGCGTTCTCGAAAACCACCCGGTAACGCTCGTCCGACTGTTTGCTGGGCCGGACACGGTCTTCGGCGTCGGCCGCGAACCGCTGCTGCCGGTGGGCACCGAACCCCTCGCCGAGTTTGGTCAGGAGTACCGCCATCCGCGTCACGGCCGCGGAATCGGCGTCCGGCCCGACGAGATTCCACAGGATCGGCGCGGAGGCCGCCGGAACATCGTGTGTTCCGGCGGCCACGGTGGCCAGCGCCGCGCCGATCCGGGCGCCCGCGGTGGGGTCGAAGGGTGTCGCGACGAGAGCTTCGGCAAAATCGCCTACCAGCCAGTGCAGGAGCTTGTCGATATCCGAACCGGGCGGTGCGGGTTCACCGGACGCTCGTAGTGCTCGTGACCACGAGCGGACCAGTTCATCGTGCTCCGACCCGTCCATCACGCCCCTTCATCCGCTGCCTCGACTCCACCGCAGCTCCGCATCACCCCGGTCGAGCGTCACCGCCTCGACGAATGCTCATCCTTCCTCATCGGACCGGGCCTTTTCCAGTCGGCCGGGGTTGTTCTCGGCGAAAATACCGCCGCCCTTGTAACGGGTAGTCATCAACTGCCATACCCAGGTCGCCTGGACGCAACCCCGGAGATCGTCGAGATGGGCCCGCAGCGGCACCGCCGCGGCGCTGTCCAGAACGTCCGGATCGGCGCACCGCGCGGCCAGCGCGGCATGCGACAGGCGGAATTCGGTGACCCGCTCCCGGACCAGGCCGGCGGCGAGTTGCACGGCGTCGGCGAGCGTCGCGCCCGGCGTGTTCAGCAGGCATACCGGTATCAGGTTGAAATCGGAGCGGTCGACGATGCACTCCTTCTCGAAAGAGAACATATCGTTCATCAGCGCGCCGATCTCGGCGGTCGTCCGCCGTAATCGGCGTATATCGTCCAGCAGTCCCGCGGCGGCCAGCCGATCCCGGTCCAGATAGCTGTCCCGCCCGAATTCGCAGAGGGCGATGGCCGGGTACATACCCGATACCTGCGCGCGGAGATCGATGTACTCGGCAGTGGTCAGCAGGTCACGGCGGGACCGGGCGTTCTGGTCCCGGATCGCGGTGCGCAGATGCTCGACTGTCGATTCCAAGAACCCGTCGAGCCATCGCGGATCCGCCTGCTGGGCACGCAACCGGGAGAGGAAATCGGCCGTCGCGGCCTCGATCGGCGAGGGCTCCGCCGGCGCGGTGCGCGATTCGAGCAGGCGGCACAGCCGGTCGAGCTCGCTACGGGCCCGGCGTTGTTCGGCTCCGGGGAGGTGACCGAACTTCTCCCGGCCCACAGTGTCGTTGAGCCAGAAGAGAATCGCGTTGAACAGCCCGATGGTGGTCAGCCGTTCCGCGCTGATCGGGCCGGGATGCAGATAGGGGGTCATACTGTTGTAGTGCGCGCCGCCCGGCTCCAGCCAGATCCCCTGGGCGCGGCAGTATCTCTCCACGTCCCCGCAGACTTGTTCGCCGAATTCGCTCGGCCTGAACTCCTTGCTGTAGTCTGCGATATCGCAGTCGGTAGTACTGAAGAGTTCCCGCAACGACCAGGGCCGGTCCGCGCGAACCCAGGTTTCGTGTTGAGCGCGCATATCCGCGATATTTCGCTCGAGCGCCGATGTATACCGAGAAGCCACGACGACTCTCCTCCCACATGATCCAAACCCTTCAAGCTTGGTCGACGCGGGCGGTCGTGTCATCCCGGCAGATTTCGCGGGCCGGAGCGGCGCTGAACACCGAGGTCGGGGGCCTACTCCGGCCGGGCGCGCTGCCGGCGGCCGGCTTCGATTCTCGCTGGGCGATCGCCTCCCTGAAGGCCACCTCCGCCTGGATCGCCCGCACGACGTCGGCGAGCTCGGCGACCGGGTAGATCAGACCCGGGGTGCGGATACCTACTCCCCGGAAGCGCCGCTCGCCGGATGCGACCGGACCGACTGTTTCAGCGCGCCGAGCAGTTTCGCGCGGTCCGCGGGCGTACCGTCCCACTTCTCGTCGTCCTCGACCATATCGGCCAGCGCCCGGAAGACCACCGCGAGCAGCCCCGGGAACCTGGCCTCCAGATCCGCGTAGCGAAGGCTCATCACCCGGGTACG
>JABFXT010000447.1 GCA_013361595.1 Nocardia sp.
GATCCGGGAGTCGGTGCGCCGGGAACGCCGCCGCCACAGCGATCCGGCGGTGCTCCGCCACGCCGCGCGGGCCGATACCGCGCCGGCCTGGCTGCTGCGGCTGGCGGGCCGGGCGCGGGCGCATCGTTCGTTCACCGAGGTGACCACGGTGCCCCTGAGCAACACCACGATCAGCAATGTCGCGCCGCTGGGCGCGGATCTGACCTTCCGCGGTGCCCCGCTGCTGCGGGTGTTCGGCATCCTGCCGATATTGGACGGTGACGGTCTGCGGCACCTGATCACCTCACAGGGCGAGGAGATCGTCCTCACCTTCAGCGTGGACCCGGCGATGATGCCGGATCCCGGACGCTACCGGGAGTTGCTCCGCGAATCGTTCCGCGAGCTCGTCGCCGCGATCGGGTGATACGCCCGCGGCCCGGCCGATGACGGCCGGGCCGGGATCCGCTGCCGCGGTTCCGTGTTCAGGGCAGTAGCGCAGCGGCCAGCAGCGGCCACGACCGGTGCAGATCGTCCTGCCAGTACCCCCAGGAGTGCGTGCCCGCGGGACGGAGATCGTAGACGATATCGGTCCGGCCGAGCTCCTGTGTGCGGCGCTGGAGCGCCCGGGTGCAGTAGTCGGCCGCGGCTTCGATTCCGCCACCGACCAGCAGCTGATTCCACAGCATGCGCTCGTCGCCGTCGAGGCGCGGATCGCCGGCCGAATCGTATCGTCCGGCCAGCCCGGAACCGCTGGAGATGTACATCGGGATGTTCGGGAGCCGGGCGGCCTGCAGATACGGATCGTGTTCGCGCCAGGCCGGACCGTCGCTCGGGCCCCACATGTTCTCGGCGTCTCCGCCGCCGGCGCTCACCACCAGTGTCACGAACAACTGCCCCAGGACATCGCTGGTCATGGCGCATCCGCTGTAGGCGGCCGCCGCGCGGTAGAGCCGCGGCGCGCGAATGGTGAGATCGAGCACCGAGGTCGCGGCCATCGAGATACCCGCGATCGCGTTCCGGCCGGTGGTGCCGAACGCGGAATCGATCACCGGTGGTAGCTCTTCGGTGAGAAAGGTCGCCCACATGTTCCGGCCGTTGTTGCCCAGCTTCTCCGCCAGGCCGGGATCCTCTCGCTGCCAGTCGGTGTAGTAACTGAACGCCCCCTCCAGCGGGATCACCACATTGACGTGCTCATCGGCGAAGAATTCCGGGATATCGGTCTGCGCGGACCAGCTGGCGGCGTCCTCGCCGCCGCCCGCACCGTTGAGCAGGTACAGCGTGGGAGCCGGGGTGCTCGTATCCGCGGGCCGCAGAACTTGCAGGGCGATATCCCGTTGCATGGCCGGAGAATGCACCTTGACCTCGACCGATCGACCGGTGCCGGGCGAGAGCGAGACGAGATGCGCTTCCGGTTCGGCGGCCGCGCGCGGCGCCGCACCGAGGGCCGGTGCGAACAGCAACGCGACCAGCGCAATTGCGAGGTACGCGCGTCGTGAAGGGGAGGTCATGTTTTCCTGCGGCTGGCTCTCGTGCGCGGGGTCCACCCTGTCGTAACAGGGCGGACCCCACATCCGACGGACGATCTACTTACCGGCGGCGGGCGTACCACCGCTGAGGGTGATCAGCGCATTGACGATATTCGTACCGATACCTCCGGCGCTGGCGGTGCCCATGCCGAGAATGTCCATGAGGGATCCCATGTCGTGCTCCTTGTAATGCCGAATTATCGAATTCCCGAGCGGGAATTCGACGAAAGTGGGTTTGCCGGTTGCCCGGTCAGGCGATGATTCCCTGCAGGGAACCGAGGAATACGTCCAGCAGGCCGTCGCCGGCGACAGCGGATCCGAGTGCCGGAATCAACGCGGTGAGCAGATCGCCCATCGAACCCATAGTGAAACTCCTAGAGTGGGTTGAGTCGTCCTCGAAGATTCGGCCCACAGCCGCCGAGGACGGTCACCGTCCGTGGTGTCCGGCGGTGACCCAGGCAACATAACAAGCGACCAGTTTTCCCGCAACAAATTCCTCTTAATTCGAGTTACAGGAACCGGCAATCCATGGGCTACCGAGTCGGCCCGGCGCACGGAACACCGGATCCCGGTCGCGCCGAATCGCGACGGGTCCACCCGGCCACCACGACCCGGCGGAGTGAGCACCTCGTCGCGCGAACCGGTGGATGCGAGCCCGGGTGTCTGGGTCGGCCCGAGCCGAATCGAAGATCAGCCGCCGGAGGCCGTTCCCACGACCGGACCGGGACGGCGCTGATATGGCGATGGCTCGGACCTGTCCGGTCCGAGCCATCGACGTATCAGCGCAGCGTGCGCGGGGAGATCAGGCGAACACCTCGGTGAGGTCACCGTAGAGCCGCTGCTCGGTGCACTGGTTGTCCGAATCGAAGCTCGCGTACACCGCCCCGGGGATATCGAGTTCTTTACCGCTCTTCAACCAGTAGTGGATCCGGATCTCGAAGGTGACCTCCGTCGTCCCGTCCGCGGCGGTCTGCGGTTCGATCCAGTGGAAGAGGCTGTGCCGGATCTTGGTGCACTGATCGAGCACGAATCCGATGGAGGCACTCGCCGCCTCCCGGCCGGTCACGGGCTCGGCATTGGCGAAGGTCAGCTTCACATCCTCGGTCATCATCTGCACGGCATCGGCCAACCGGCCCGAGTCGATGTGTTCGTAGTAGTCCTCCACGGCCTGCCGGACGGACGCCATTAGCCAACTCCTTGCTGAGTTTCCCAGGAAGGGAACGGTTTTCGATTTACTGCGAGCACACAGTAGTGGAACCCCGGGCCCCGCGCCCGGTATCCCGCGAGCGCGTATCGCCGCCGGTCGGCGTCGCGAAACCGGCGGTACCGGCGAACCGGCACCGCCGGTGGACACCTCAGTGCGCCCGGGCCGGTACCGGCAGCGTCCCGGGAATCGCCGCCCGGATCGCCGCCGCCTCGTGCTCCAGCAGCACATCTCCGCCCTGCGACGAGACGATCGGTGTGTACGGATCGGCTTCGAACGGGTCACCGAGCATTTCGCGCAGCACCGCCAGCCCGCAGAACGGCACGTAGTGCGGGCTGTATCCACCCTCCTGGACGAACGCGATACGCCCGTCGCACAGTTCGGCCGCCACATCCAGTACCCGGCGGGTGAGCTGTGCGAATCCGGCACTGGTGACCATCTGTCGGGCCAGCGGGTCCATCATGCTGGCATCGAATCCGGAAGCCACCAGGATCAGATCGGGCCGGAATTCCCGCAGGGCGGGAAGCACCACCTGGTCCACGGCGTGCACGTACGCGGCGTCGCCACTGGCGGGTGGGAGCGGGATATTGATGGAATAGCCCTCGCCCGCTCCGGTACCCCGTTCCTCGAGGTAGCCGGAATCGGGTGGAAAACACAGATGCTGGTGCAGGGAGACGGTGAGTACCGAGGGATCGCTGTACCAGATCTCCTGCGTACCGTTGCCGTGGTGGACATCCCAGTCCACCACCGCGACCCGTTCCACGCCGAGTACTTCCCGGGCGTACGCGGCGGCCACCGAAACATTGTTGAAAATGCAGAAACCCATCCCACTCGCGCGGTACGCGTGGTGCCCCGGCGGATTGACCAGCGCGTACCCGGTATCGACGGCGCGGGAGACGACCTGATCGACGAGTTGGATCGCACCGCCCGCCGAGAGTGCCGCGATCTCGTATCCGCCCCGGCCGAACGGTGAACATCCGTCGCCGGCGTCCCCGCCCTTCGGCCGGCGACTCTCCTCCTCGATCCGGGCCAGATGCTCGGCGGTGTGCACACGCAGGATATCCGCCTCGGTCGCCGGGACCGCGCGGATCGGTTGTAGCCGGTCGAGCAGCCCCGAAACGGCCACCAGCTCGTGGAACCGGCGTTTGGTGTCGGGGTGGGCGAGATGGTGCCCTATCGGCTGGAGTCCGGTGGTCGCGTCGGCGGGAAACAAACTCCCCGAACCGGTGTCGGCCCATCCGTAGACCGTGTTCCAGACGTACCCGATTGTCATGGTCGAACTCCTTGGTGTCCGCGCCCCACGGAGGCGGGCGCCGGACGGCAAACCTCGCGCTATCGATCGACAGCGCCAGCTCATCGAGCCACAAGCGCTCGGGGCCCGCAACCGGAACACGATCACCGGCCGGGCCCGGCGCGGACGGCCCGGCGCAACGGTCGTGGATCGGGCAGAAGAGGGCGACGGTCCGGTATCTCGGTTTACGGACCGCCGCCCCGTATCTGCCGACGAGATGGGCCGGTGAAACTCATCGGTTTACGGACTGGTCGGCGAAATCCGGCGGGCGGCGCCGCCTATCTGTCGCGCCCGCTCCCCGGGTCCGGCGTCGCTGAACCGGGCCGGGGTCAGGTCGGCGAGCCCGCCGCCGCCCCGGTTTGCAGGTCCGCGCCCCAGCGAGCCAGAGCGGCTTCGAGATCCAGCTGCGCGGGCCGGAGATCCTCGGTCTCCGGCCAGTCGGTACGGGGCACCCGCCACATCACCTCGAACTCGTTGCCGTCTGGGTCTTTCGCGTAGAACGATTTCGAAACCAGATGGTCGGAGGCGCCGACCAGGGCGTTCCGTGCCCGCAGCCGACGACCGGCCTCGGCGAGTTCACCGAGGGTGCCGACCTCCCAGGCGAGGTGGTAGAGGCCGACCGCTCCGGGCCGCGGGCCCGGGGCATCCGCACCCAGCGGGAACAGTCCC
>JABFXT010000685.1 GCA_013361595.1 Nocardia sp.
TCTTTCTCCAGCCGCAGCTGATCGTTCAGCGCGGCATCGGTGTGCTCCCCCTTGTAGGCCAGCAGCGGCGACCCCGGCGCGACCTCGCCCACCGACAGCGGCCGCAGACCCGGGTGACCCCACAGTCGCTCGGATCGTGACCGGTCCGGTGTGATCCGCTCGGTCGCGCTGATCTCTGCGCGTCCGAACTCGAAGAACTGCGATTCCATGACGTACTGGAACGGAATGTCCAGCCCGTCGATCCAGGCCATCGGCTCCGAAGTCGCATTGTGATGCGCGTGCCAGTTCCAGCCGGCCTGCGGCAGGAAGTCACCGCGCCGCATGGGGACGGCATCACCGTCGGCCACCTCGCCGGTGCCGCCGACAACCGTCCACACTCCCGAGCCCTCGACCACGAACCGGAAGGCGTGCTGGGTGTGCCGGTGCTCCGGCGCGTCCTCGCCGGGCATCAGGTATTGGATCGCCGCCCACAGAGTCGGGGTGGCGAACGGTCGCCCGCCCAGCGACGGATTCGCCAGCGCGATCGCCCGCCGCTCCCCGCCGCGACCGACCGGCACGATATCGCCCGCCTGCGCCGCGAGCCGCAGCAGATTCTCCCACCGCCACACGTGCGGTACCGCCCGCGAGCGCGGATTCGGCGGCATGAGGTCGCCGATCTCGGTCCACAGCGGAACGAGCAGCTCCTGCTCGAAGCCGCGATACAGCTCCTCGAGGGCGGGCGTCACGTCCGGCTGGTTCGGCGCGGCGACGGCCCGCAAACGGACAGGGGTGTCACTCGTGGTCATGTGGTCTACAGTGGCCCTCGTCAACTCAGCAGAACACAAGATTCTGGAGAGCGGAACAGTCTCATGGCCGTAGCCGATCAGAAGCAACCGCCCGCCTACATCGTGACCAGTGCGGATCACGCGCTCCGGGCTGCCGTCATGTTGCAGCTGGAGGGCGGGCTGACAGTGAGTGAGGTAGCCGACCGGCTCGGGGTGGCCCGGTCGACGGCCCACCGGCTGCTGCAGACGCTGGTGTACCGCGACTTCGCGATGCAGGACGAACAGCGGGTGTATCACCCGGGCCCGGTGCTCCAACTGGCCACCCACTCACAATCGGGAACCTCGCGGTTACGGGCCATTGCGCTACCGCACCTGGAACGACTGGTCGATCTGGTGGGGGAATCGGCGAACCTGACGATCCGTACCGGGGACACCGCCCGGTTCATCGCCAGCGTGGAATGCCGGCAGGCACTACGGGTGGGGTCGCGGGAAGGGATGGTCTTCCCGGCCCATCGCACGACTGCCGGGCTGGTGCTGCTCGCCGAGCTCGGCCCCGCCGAATTGGACGAGCTCTACGACGAGGCACGATACGCGGAACGCCCCGGCGAACGACCGGACCTGCCGAGCCTGCGCGGCCGGCTCGGTCGGGTCCGCCGATCGGGTTTCGCCCTCAACAACGGATTGTCCGAGCGCGGGGTGGTCGCGGTCGGCGTCGCGGTGCGGGACGCCGGCGGCACCGCTGTGGCGGGTCTGTCGGTCTCCCTGCCGTCGGTGCGCTACGACCGCGATCAATTGCCGGCACTGGTCGCCACCCTCCACCGTTGCGCGGGCGCGATCGAAGCCGGCCGCGGTGGGTGAGTTCCGGGACCTCGCACGCGGGTGACCGTTACGGTCGGCGTCGTCAGGCGATCGGTGTCGATCGTTCCAGGCCGGGGATCGCGCCGTTGCGGAACGCGTCGACGAAGAGTTCGTGGTCGGTGCGGGTGCGCTGGGCGTAGGACCGGCCGAAATCCACCATATCGCGCACGAATTCGTCCTCCGCGGAGCCGACGGCGGCGATGATCGCTTCCTCGCTCTGGAAATCGACCAGAGTCTGTTCGGAATCGGCGTCGGAGACACAATGCATACCCGCGGTGGCCTGCCCGAGGTAATCGATCACCGGCCGCATCTCCGTCGGCTCGGTGAGATCGGACCAGTCGAGATCGTTCACATAGGGGGAGAGCTCGGAGACGATGAAGCCGGCGCCGTCGATCTCGGTGTAGCCGAGCCAGGGGTCGGCATGCGCTTGGAGTGCACGCTGCGATACCGCGGTGCGATGCCCGTGGTGCCGGAAATAGGTACGGATCCGCTCGTCCTGCACGATACGGCTCGGCGCGGCGACGTTGCCCTGTTTCATGGACAGGATCACATCGTTCTCCAGCGCTTCGGTCTGTCCCTCGACCAGGATGTTGTACGCGGGCAGGCCCGCCGAACCGATCCCGAAACCTTTGCGGCCGACGATATCTTTCACCTGGTAGGTGATGCTCCGGAACCGCTTGTGCTCCGGGATCGTTTCGAGGTACCGGGTGAACGCCGCCAGCACCCGGGCATGCTCCTCCTCGCCCAGCGGGCGAACATCCTTGCCCGGCCGGAATCGGCGTTCGTAGTTCTCGACCACGGTGGTGTTCGCCAGCAGTGCGGTGCGGGTGTTCATCCGGGCGTCCAGCAGCACATCGTGCACCGGACCCTCGGTGTTGCGCAGGTGCAGTTTGAAGTCCTGCTCGTCCTGGGTGCCGTCGTGGAAGGCGCGCACCAAGCGCAGGTAGGAACGCACGAAGGTCGCTGTCAATGCTTCGATATCGGCATCGGAGACGGCTTTACGACGGGCCAGCAGCGCCACGCTGGCGCAGAATCGTTTGATATCCCAGGTGAAGGCGCCGAGATAGGCTTCGTCGAAATCGTTGACATCGAAGACGAATTGGCCGGCGGAGTCCATGTAGGTGCCGAAGTTCTCCGCATGCAGATCACCCTGGATCCATATCCTGCCGGTGCGCGCGTCCGCCCACCGGTCCTCGGTGGCGGCCATATCGTGGTAGAAGAGGCACGCGGATCCGCGATAGAAGGCGAACGGATTATCGGCCATCTTGCGGAACTTCTTGCGGAACGCGTCCGGGTCGGCGGCGATCATCTCGCCGAATGCTTCGGCGAAGACCTCGACTATCTCGGCCTTCCGTTCGCGCGTACCGTCCTGGCTGATCACGCTGTCCATACCCACGATCCGGGCCGATCCTCTCGTCCTGACGTCGTGGCCCGGCGGTGCCGGGCAACGCGGCTGTCGATTCGATCGTGCCAGAAAGTTCAGGCGGCCCCCGGCACCGCGCTCGGGGAAGGTACGACGGCCGCGGGCCGGAGCCGGGCGATGATGCCGTCGAGGTCCTGGGTGAACCATTCGGGCCGGAAGACATGACCACCCGTGACCTCGTGCCCTTCGTGCGGGATACCGTCGTCGCGCAGACGTGCGCGGAACTCCCGCTGGCCGGCGAGCACCTGGTTCTCGTTCACGCTGTCGAACCAGTCGATCGGATCGGGACTGGTGCCGGCGAGCAGGAAGATTCGTTTGTTCCGGTAGCTGCTGACCCGCTCCACCGGGTTGTCCGCGCTGACCCTGGCCTGGTTCCAGAACGGCGCGCCGTAGATCGTCCCGCCGCCCAACTCCACGGCCGCCGACGACACGTTCGCCCAATGAACGACCAGACCGAAATCGCGGCGCAGACTCGCCGGGCCGGAATGGCTGCTGACCGAGGCGAAATGGCCGTAGTACTTGGCGGTGTATTTGAGCGCCCCGAAGCCGCCCATCGAGAACCCGCCGACCGCACGGCCGTCGTATTCGGCGAACGTGCGGAAATTCGCCTCGATCCAGGGGAGCAGCTGGGCGATGTGGAATGTCTCCCAGTTGCGCGGGCCCACGAAGGAGCTGACCGGGTTGGAGTACCAGCCGGCGCGGCCGCCGTCGGGCATCACGACGATGATGGGTTTTCCGGCGGTCAGCTCACGGATGCCCAGAAAGTCGAATTGGCGGAAGTCCTCGCCGCCGCCGTGGAGGAGGTAGAGGACGGGATAGGTGCGTCCGCTGGTGAGGTAGTCGTCGGGGAGTAGGACGTTGACGCCGGGATTCCAGCCGATCGCGCTGGTCTGGAACCGGTAGTACCACATGCGCGGGTCGTCCTCGTTGCGGTCCACGATCGTGAGCCCGAAACCGTCGCTGCGCCCGTTGAATACGATCAGCGTCTGCCCGGCGACGACCTCCGGATCGACGATTCCGGCTACGGTGGCCATCAGCGGGGCGAACGACGCGTCACCGTAGAAGCGCAACGCCAGCTCCGGCAGCGTATCTCCCGCGCGGACCGTGTATTTCGTGAGCTCGGGAACGATGACCTGTTGTCCTGGCTCCAGGGTGCCGGGATCGGTGATCCTGCTGGCCGTGGCGATCAGTGCGGCGGGCGTGGTGTCGCCGTGGAAGCGTAAGGACAGCTCCGGCAGGGTTTCTCCGGTGCCGACGGTGTGTCTCGTGTAATCGGGGACGATCAGTCGTTGACCGACCTCGACGGCGGGGTCGGCGATCCCGTCGGGGTCGTCGAGGTGCGGGCCGGTGATTCCGCTGGCGGCGCACAGCAAACCGGATAGTTCCGCGTCACCGTAGAAGCGCAAGGCCAAGGCCGGCAGTGTTTCCCCGGTGACAACGGTATGTGTCCTGACCATTCGACTCACCCCATCGATAGCAGATGGCTCTAGTTTCCATCGATGGGAATGGTCTGTCCAGTCCTCTGACGCATTCGGTGAGTAGTGGAAATCGTTGTCGCGGAATGGTCTGCCGCGCTCAGTGGGCGCCGAGCGCATCGAGGATCATCGGGCGGGCGGTGGCCA
>JABFXT010000839.1 GCA_013361595.1 Nocardia sp.
GGCACCGGCGCCGGACACGACCACCTTCAGGCCGGAAGTGGGCCGGCCCTGGACCCGTGCGGCACCGTTGAGGGCGGCGAGCACCACGATGGCGGTGCCGTGCTGGTCGTCGTGCATCACGGGGCAGTCGAGGGCTTCCACGACCCGCTTCTCGATTTCGAAGCAGCGCGGTGCGGAGATGTCCTCGAGGTTCACGGCGCCGAAGCTGGGCCGCAGGCGAATGAGGGTTTCGACGATTTCGTCGACGTCTTTGGTGTCCAGCACGATCGGGATCGAGTCGAGCCCGGCGAACTTCTTGAACAGCGCCGATTTGCCTTCCATGACCGGCAGGGAGGCGCGCGGGCCGATATCGCCGAGGCCCAGCACCGCCGATCCGTCGCTGACCACGACCACCAGGCGGTCGGTCCAGGTGTAGCGCTTCGCCAGTTTCTCGTCTTCGGCGATGGCGCGGCTCACCTGTGCCACACCGGGGGTGTAGGCGATCGATAGGTCGCGCTGGGTGGCCAGCGGCGAGCTGAGCTCGACCGAGAGCTTGCCGCCGAGGTGACCCGCGAAGATCTCCTCGTGAGTGATCGCCGAGAGGTCTTCGACCTCATCTTTGCTGGCGGTGGCGTTCGGTGCGTCAGTCACAGAGGACACGATTTCACTCCTGCTGGTTGCGGTCGTAACCGATGGACGGTTACCGCCGGGTATTTGGTGTTATCTGCGTCATATCGTTCATCGGCGGCGCGACCAGGATGTTTCCCGGTTTTGCCATGACCCGGACGATCCGGGAGCCCCGGACACAAGGCGACAGACGGTGGCGCCGATTTCGGGCAGCGACGGTCCGGGAGGATTTCGGACGGGTTGGTCCGATCGAACTCGACTGGAGCCCTACTCCGGCCGCGACGGTGCGTCGCGGAGCGGCGGGCGCCGGATATCCCCGACCCGGCGGTGGCAACGATCGGGAATCCGCAACATTCTGCCAGGCCCCGGACCGTTCGCCAAACCGGACGTCGCGGATTGCGCGTTTCGGACAGCACCGGGTCAGCGTAGGCCGTGAGCATTACCTTCCCGTGAGCGGAAACTCGCGAGTCGCGGCGACTACCGGTGAGACATCTCAGTGCGGCGCCGGGCCGTCGAGTGATGCGGCGCTCCGGTGACCGGCTCCCGGTTCACCGGTCGTCAACCCCACCACTGGGTCCAGAGCAGAACGGTTCCCGAGCCCAGCACCACCGCGGCCGCACCGAGACTCGCCGCACCCCGTACCCGATCCGAATACACCTGCGCCACAACAGCTGTCACCGCGACGGCGATATGCCATGTCACCGATGCCGCACCGGGCCCCGGGAAACCGCGCCGTTCGCCGATCAGCGCCGCGCCGATCACGACCAGTGCCAGCAGTACGAGTCCGGCCGCCGCGATACCGCTGATGCCCCGTACCAGTCTCATGAGGCCAGCACCGGGACGCCGGTGGCTCTCCCGGCCAGTTTCTCGAACTGCGCCGGGTCGGTCATACGGTCGCCGAGGCCGATCGTCTTGTTGTCGCCGTGGTAGTCCGAGGACCCGGTCATCAGCAGACCGCATTCGCCGGCCAGGTCGCGCAGCGTCGCCCGGTCCCGGTCACTGTGGTCCGGGTGATCGATCTCCAGGCCGCCCAACCCGTGCGGTACCAGGTCGCGGACTTCCCGCAGGTCCAGTAGCCGGCCCCGGCTGCGGGCCCGCCCGTGGGCGAGCACGCTGACACCGCCGGCTTCGGCGATCATCTCGACGGCCCGGCGCAGTGGGGTGTCGGCCTTCTCGACGTAGTACGGACCGTCCGCGGCGAGCAGGTCGGTGAAGGCGGCGTTCACCGTGGGCACCACACCGGCCGCGACGAGAGCGCGGGCGAGATGTGGACGGCCGGCCGCGGGCCCGGCCGCGGCGAGCACCGCGTCCGGATCGATCGGTAGTCCATCCGCGGCCATCTGCTCGGCCATGGCGCGTAGCCGATCGACCCGTTCGGCGCGCAGCCGTTCCCGTTCGACCGCGAATCCCCGGTCGGCGGGGTCGAACAGATAGGCCAGCAGATGCACCGAAACCGGATATCCGTCGACACCGCGGCCCACACAGGACATCTCCATCCCGCGGACCAGTGTCAGGCCGGCCGGGCGAGCGGCTTCGGCCTCGGCCCAGCCGGCGGTGGTGTCGTGGTCGGTGATCGCGACCACGTCCAGCCCGGCGGCGGCCGCGTTGCGCACCAGCTCGGCCGGGCTGTCGGTGCCGTCGGAAGCGTCGGAGTGGGTATGCAGATCGATGCGCACGCCGCCCAGTCTTCCAGTGCGGCGCGCGGGATGCGCCGAGGCGGGCCCTCGAAGACTGTGTAGCGACGGGCAGTGACCATTGCGCCGCGGCGGCCGGGACCACCACGGCGCCCGGGGTCCCCGCCGCGCCGGCGACCTCGGCGCGGAGTGGCCGCGAAGTAGCATCGACGCGTGCCCTCGATTCCGCTGCCGTTCCATGGTCCGGGGCGGAACCGGCGCTCCACCGCTGCCCCGCATATCCGGGTGCCCACCGCCCGCGCGATCGTCGACTGCGCGGTCTATGTGGACGGGGAACGGCTACCCGGCCGGTTCACGCACGAGAAAGCCCTCGTCGCGGCCCGCGAACGCGGCGGCTTCGTCTGGCTGGGGCTGCACGATCCCGACGCCGATCAGATGGGCGAAGTAGCCGCGACCTTCGGCCTGCACGCCCTGGCCGTCGAGGACGCGGTCCAAGCCCACCAGCGCCCGAAATTGGAACGCTACGACGACACCCTGGTGATGGTCATGCGCACCGTCGCCTACCGCGAACACGATCTGCACACCGTCAGCGAAATCGTCGAAACCGGCGAGCTGATGATCTTCACCGCCCCGGATTTCGTGATCGCCGTCCGGCACGGCGAACACTCCCCCCTCGCGATGGTGCGCCGTGAACTCGAGGCGGATCCGCAACGATTGCGGCTGGGGACCGGTTCGGTCCTGCACGCCATCGCCGATCACGTGGTCGACACCTATATCGACGTCGTACAGGCAGTGGAATTCGATATCGATGCCATGGAAGAGGAGGTGTTCACACCGCGCACCCCGATCACCGTCGAGGCGATCTATCAGCTCAAACGCGAGGTGGTGGAATTGCGGCGCGCGGTGAACCCGCTGGCGCTCCCACTCCAGGCGCTGGTACACAAGGAGGAGCTCCCGGTCGACGCGGAGATCCGGCGCTATCTGCGCGATGTCGCCGATCATCACACCGGCGTGGCCGAACGGATCACCGATTTCGACGATTCGCTCAGCGCCCTCATCAGCGCCGCCCTCACCAAGATCACCGTCCAGCAGAACACCGATATGCGCAAGATCTCGGCCTGGGTCGCCATCGCCGCGGTACCGACCATGATCGCCGGAATCTACGGTATGAATTTCGAACATATGCCGGAACTGAAAACCAGCTGGGGTTACCCGGTCGTACTCGCCGTCATCATCGGAATCTGTGTGACCCTGCTGGCACTGTTCCGGCGCAACAACTGGCTCTGACCCGGCGCCCACGCCCAGGACCGCTCACAACGAAGCGGCTCCCCGGCCCGGATCCAGGACGTCGATCCCCGCCTCGGCCCAGGCATCGCGCAACGCCTGCGCCCCGCGCACCCGCACCCATGCCGCTTCGGTGGCCGTCACCGGGGTCACCGCGAAATACCGCACGGGCTCGGCCGGATCGGGTAGTTCGATCTCCGGGATCTCGCCCGCGCCGAGCAGCACCGCCGTGAACGGCGCGTCCCGCCAGATCGGCTCACCCAGATCCAGCAGCGCATCGGCCTGCAACACAACACCTTCGACCGCGGGCGCCGCGGCCAGCACACCCAGCGACCGGGCCACCCCCGCCCCGGCTCCGGCCGCCGACCGCATGGTCAGCATCAGCTCGGCCCGCGGCCCGCGCACCGGATCGGCGTGCAGATCCCCCGGATCACCCATCGGATGCCGCGACCCGCCGACCGTCGCATAGTGCGTCACCCCGTCACCCGGGATACGCAGGATCTCGATCGGCTCCACACCGAGAAACGTCATCGACGCCGTATCCACCGCGGCCGCCTCCACCCCGAAATGGCCCACCACGGCCGCCCGGACGCGTTCGATCACCTCCATCCGCTAGATGGCCAGCTTCGCGAGCAGATCCCGGGCCTGCTCGGCCGTCTTCGGATCACACAGCACGTCGTAACGGCCCGCCACCAACTGCATGGTCGACGCGAAATCACGCTGACCACGGGTGGCCGCGTACGGGATGGTCGTCGAGATGACACCGAAGATGATGCCGCCGACCAGCCCGACCACCAGCGGCCCCGCCATACCGTTCGTGGTGAACAGACTCAGCAGCAGGCCCAGGAACAACCCGAGCCAAGCACCCGACACCACACCCCCACCGATCACCTTGCCCCAGTTCAAGCGGTACAACACCCGCTCGACCTGCATCAAGTCCACCCCGACGATGGTCACGTTCTGAACAGGGAACTGATTGTCGGCCAAATGGTCCACCGCGCGCTGCGCCTCGGCATAGGTCGGGTACGAACCGACCGGCCACCCGGACGGGGGCGTGGGCAGACCCTGCCGAGCGCGATTCGAGCCTCCAAGAGGGTTCGTCATAAGTCCATTCTGTCGTAGTTTGCGGCGCCTGCGGCGCC
>JABFXT010000087.1 GCA_013361595.1 Nocardia sp.
GGAGGGGGACTGGCAGGGGATGGGGGATGTCGAGGTCGATTCCCTCTACCCCGGTGCCCGGCTGGAATGGCGGATGGACGCGACCTTCACCCCGCCCGGCGGTGAATCGAAACTGGAGGTCGGTGCCCGCGCGCTGCCCGTTGTCCAGGAATTGTTCGACGACCGGCAGGATTGGCCCGGCGCCACTATGATTCTCGTGGCGCACGGCGGGCTGATCGCCGCGCTCACGGCCGCGCTGCTCGATCTGCCGCCCCGGAACTGGCCTGCCCTCGGTGGCCTGGCCAACGCCAGCTGGGTGCAGCTGAGCAGTCACGGCCCGAGCCTGGAAAAGCCCGGTTGGCGTCTGGATGTGTGGAACGCAGCGGCGAAAGTAGCACCCGATGTCATCTGAAGACCTGAACCGCCAGATACCGGACGAACTGTTCCGGAAGGTATCCGCGAAACCGGAGCGCGCCCTACCCGACGCCCTGTTCGGCCCGGCGCCCGGACAGGACCCGGCCGAAACCACCGAGGACACCGGACCCGCCGGCGACGGCGATGTTCGGAGAGCCGTCTGAGCACCAGGAGGGTTGCGCGGTGACATCCACGTCGGAGGGCGCGCCCGCGCCCGATCCGGGTACCGCACGCGAAACCACCGGCCCGGCACCGGGTTCGGTCGGTGGCAGCGGAACCGCGCAACGGATCGGTTCGGACGTGGAGGTCACGACGGACCCGGCGGTCGCCGGCGATCCCGAAGCGCAGCGGCCCGTACTGCTGGTGATCGCGGACTCGCTGTCGTATTACGGCCCGAAGGGCGGCCTGCCGGCCGATCATCCCCGGATCTGGCCGAATCTGGTGGCGGCCGAACTGGATTGGGATGTCGAGCTGGTCGCCCGGATCGGCTGGACCTGCCGGGACGCCTACTGGGCGCTCATCGGTGACCCACGGATATGGGCCGCCGTCCCGCGTGCCGGTGCTGTGGTGTTCGCGGTGGGCGGTATGGATTCGCTGCCCTCGCCGCTGCCCACGGCAGTGCGCGAGCTGATCCGCTACCTGCGCCCGTCGGGCCTGCGCCGTGTCGTGCGTTCGGCATACCAGTGGATCCAGCCCCGGGCCGCGAAGATCGGCCGCCCGGTCGCGCTACCGCCCGCGGTGAGCGTGGACTATCTGGAGCAGTGCCGGACGGCGCTCGGGCAACTGCGGCCCGAACTGCCCGTGGTCGCGGTCCTGCCCTCGGTGCACGACTGTGCGGCCTACGGCCGGGTGCACAGTGGCCGGGAACCGGCGGTGCGGGCGCTGGAAGCGTGGTCGGCGCGGACCGGTGTACCGCTGGTGGACCTGAAAGCGGCGGTCCACGACAACATCTTCTCCGGCGACGCCAACCCCGACGGGATCCACTGGGGGTGGGACGGGCATACCGAGGTCGCCAGGGCGATGGTGAAAACTCTGCAAGAGGTCGGGTGAGACGTGGCGGTCGTGGTCGTCACCGATTCGTCCGCCAGCCTGCCCGCGGAGCTGATCGGCGAACTGGGTATCCGGGTGGTGCCCCTGCATGTGCTGGTGGGCGATACGGAGATCCGCGAAGGTGTCGATGCGCACGCCATCGATTACGCCGCCGATACCGTCACCACCTCGGCACCCTCTCCGGGCGAACTCCGCGACGCCTATGCCGAGGCACTGGCCGGTAGCAACGGCGCGGGCGTGGTCGCGGTCCATCTGTCCCGGCAGCTGTCGGCGACCTGGGAGGCGGGGCGGCAGGCCGTTCGGGCTATGGACGCCGCGGAGTCGGTGCTGCTGGTCGATTCGCTCGGTGCGGGTCTGGCGACCGGGTTTCCGGTACTGGCCGCCGCGCGGTGCGCGGCCGCGGGCGGCACCCTCGACGAGGTGTACGAGGCCGCGGTGCGGGCGGCGGAGAGCTCCCATACCTTCTTCGTGGTCAATCGCACCGAACAGTTGCGGCGCGGCGGCCGGCTGAGTACAGCCGCCGGTTTCTTCGGCAGCGAACTGGTCAGCAAACCGGTGCTGCAGCTGGTGCAGGGGCGGCTGGAACTGCGGGACAAGGTGCGTACGCGGTCGAAGGCCTTCGCGAAACTGGTCGCGGCAGCGGAGGAGGTCGCCGGGGCGGGTATCGCCGCGATCGGTGTGCAGCATCTGGGTGCCGCCGAGGCCGCGGAATCGGTGACGACGCAGCTGCGCGAACGTATTCCGCGAGCCCGGGAGATCCTGACCGCCGAGTTCGGGCCGGCGCTGGCCGTTCATCTGGGAGTCGGCGCGGTCGGGGTGCTGGTTCTTCCGGGCGGATGCGGCTGACTGTTCCGCGCCGGGCGTTCCGGTAATCGCTCCACAGGGCCGGGTTGTCCACAGGGTTGTCGAATCCCCTGGTGGATGCGGCTGTTCGGTGGTTCCACCGGCCTAGCGTCGCGGATATGGCACCACACGACGAGCGGGAACGAGTCCGTAGGCAACTGGGTGGGCATCTCGGGGAGCTGCCGGGTAACGACCCGGCGGAGGCGCGTGCGTGGCCGCAACGTGCGTTCACCGCCGACGATGCCGTACGTACTCCACGCTGGCTCGAGGAAGAGCCGGGTCCGGCCGACTGGCGAGACCGTCTGATACCCGCCCGGTTCCGGGGCACGCTCCTGGACTCCGGACGCCGAGGAGTGGCGACCATGGCCGGTGTCGGACTGCTCACGGCGCTGGTGACGGTGGTGGTCGTGCTGTGGGACCGGCCCGTCGCGCAATCCGTTCCACCGCTTCCCGCTGTACTCCCGGCGGCGCTGCCGGTGGATTCTCCCGCGCCGGCCGATGCGCCGCCGGCGCCGGAAGGCGCCCCCACCCGAGCGCAACCCGCCGAATTGGTGGTGAGTGTGGTGGGTCTGGTGGGCCGGGCCGGTCTGGTGCGGCTCCCGCCCGGCGCCCGGGTCGCCGACGCGATCTCGGCGGCAGGCGGTGCACTCGACGGCGCGGATCTCGCCGGCCTCAACCTGGCTCAGCGGCTGTCAGACGGCGACCAGGTCCGGGTGGGAGCCGCCGGGCCGGGCGCGCCACCGCCGGGCAGTGCGACGATCAGCGGTGGCGCGGGAAGCCCGGCGCCCGCCGGCGCCGGCGATTCCGCACCCACAGCCGGTTCTCCGGTCGATCTGAACGCCGCCACCGAAGCCGATCTCGATGCGTTGCCCGGAGTCGGGCCGGTGACGGCCACCGCGATCATCGCCTGGCGCGAAACCAACGGACGGTTCACCGATGTGGCGCAGTTGGCGGAGGTCGACGGTATCGGCCCGGCCCGGCTGGCCCGGTTGCGTGAACTGGTGACGGT
The DNA here is from genome assembly GCA_013361595.1 of Nocardia sp. Classification (GTDB taxonomy): domain Bacteria; phylum Actinomycetota; class Actinomycetes; order Mycobacteriales; family Mycobacteriaceae; genus Nocardia. Next base: position 3,296 of record JABFXT010000087.1, read on the forward strand.
ATGACGGCACCGGGCGCATGCGGCCCGCGGTTGTCCCGAGGCACGGTGCGGGTCTCCCGTCGGGTGCGCCGGTGAGCGCGGCACCGGGCACCGTCACCGGCACGCCGGGTCCGGAGCCGGCGGGGGATGTGGTGAAGGCGGCCCCGATTCTGGACGCACGGCTGCTCCCGGCCACACTGACCTGCTGGCTGGCCACGTTCGTCGCGGTCGGCGCCGGCTGGATCGCCGGGGTGGTGGTCGCCCTCGTACTGGCGGTTCTGGCGCTGATGTCGTGGGGACTGTTGTGGACCGGAATCGCGCATCGCAGCGAACGGCGTCGAATCGTCGCGACGGTACTACTGGGTGCGGCGCTGATCGGTTCGGCGTTCGCCTGTTGCGGTGCGTGGCGGGAGTACCGGGTCGGTGCGCATCCGCTGCGCGCGGTTCCGGCCGCGGCGACGGTCGATATCGTGATGGTGCCGGGCGATGATCCGAAGCCGGTGCGCGGCAGTGGGTCCGGATCGGGGCGGCTCTGGGTGGTACGTGGCGAACTGCACGAGTTCCGTTATCGCGACCGAGTGATCCGCGTTGGTGGCGCGGTGGTCGTCCTGGCCGCCGGGCCGGCCTGGAGTGAACTGCTGCCGGGCCGGCCGATCGAGTTCCGGGCCCGGCCCGCACCGCCTCGGCAACGCGATCTCACGGTGGTCACCCTCCGGCCTGTCGGGCAGCCCGCCACTGTGGGCCCGCTGCCGTGGTGGCAGGCCGCCGCCGAGTCGGTGCGTTCGGATCTGGTCGCGGCCGCCGGTCGAGCTCTCGCACCGGACCCGGCCGGATTGCTGCCCGCGCTGGTCGTCGGAGACACCTCGGCTCTGAGCGACCGGGTGCACGGCGAATTCGTCACCGCGGGCCTCCAGCATCTCACCGTCGTCAGCGGTGCGAACTTCTCGATTCTGCTCACCGCCGTGCTCGCCACGACCCGGCTGCTCACCCTCGGCCCACGACTGTCGGTACTCGGCGCGGGAATCGCGCTGGTGTCGCTGGTGATCATCGCCAGGCCCGATCCGAGTGTGCTGCGCGCCGCCGCGATGGGGTCGGTGACGCTACTGGCTCTGCTGATCGGCCGTCGCAAACAGGCACTTCCCGCGCTGTGCGCATCGGTGATCGCGCTGCTGGCGCTGTGGCCCGCCCTCGCTGTGCAGGCCGGTTTCGCGCTCTCGGTCCTCGCGACCGGGGCGCTGCTCCTACTCGCTCCGAGCTGGGCCGATCATCTGCGGGCACGTGGCTGGTGGCGGCTACCGGCCGAGCTGGTCGCGGTCGCCGCGGCAGCCTTCGTCGTCACCACGCCGATCACCGTCGCGCTGTCCGGAAAGCTCAGCCTGGTCGCCGTGGCC
>JABFXT010000485.1 GCA_013361595.1 Nocardia sp.
GTGGTTGCGGTATCCCCACCCCCATGGCGGGTGCCGCGAGAAAACCGGGACGTCGCACGGCGTCCCGGCACCGACGGGCAGAAGGGTGGGCAAGTGATCGGAATAGCACTGCGCCGGGGTGTCGCCGGCGTGCTTCTCGCGACGGCCGTCGGCGCCGTCGCCGCCGCTCCCGGTTGGGCGCAGACCGGTAGCGGGGCCAGTGGATCGTCCTCCGGTTCCGGATCGCTCAGCGCCAGCGGGTCGGCCGCGCTACCGGTCTCCAGCAGCAACGGCCTGGGTGCACTGGCCGCGGCGACCTCCCAGACCGGCAAGATGTACGAATGGGGAGCGACCGGTCCCGATACCTGGGACTGCTCCGGCCTGGTGCAGTGGGCCTTCCGCCAGGTGGGAGTAGCGCTCCCGCGAACCACGTGGGAACAGGCGGAGGTCGGCGCCTCGGTGCCGCGCTACGCGCTCTCACCCGGTGACGTGATCATCATCAACCAGGACGCGTCCCATGTGGGGATCTACGCCGGGTTCGGCCAGGTGCTCAATGCCTACGCCGCCGGGTTTCCGGTGGGACTCACCCCGCTCGATCAGTTCTACATCTACAGCATCCGCCGTTTCTGAGGCGGCCGGTGGCAACGACGCCGCCGAACGGTGGTCAGTCGACCTGACGGCGTAGCAGCGGCCCATAGTCGGGGTGGGCCAGCGCCGAGGCGAACTGGGCGATGAGGTAGTCGCCGGGATTCCCGGTGTCGTACCAGCGGCCCTGGATGACCTGCCCGTACACCGCGTGATTCGCGGCGTAGGCGTTGATGGAATCGGTGAGGTAGACCTCGCCGGTGCGATGGGTGTACCAGTTCTCCGTCTGCGCTCGCAGTTCGTCGATGATCCCCGGCGTCACCACATAGCCGCCGATCGCGGCGAAGGCCGAGGGCGCGTCCTCGGGCTTGGGTTTCTCCACCAGCCCCGATATGCGCAGCAGGCCGTCGTCCAGGTCCTCCCGGACCACCGGGACGCCGTAGCGCTGCGATTCGTTCGGATTCATGGGCAACAGTGCCAGCACCGGGCAGCCGGTCGATTCGTAGGCACGGATCAGCTGCTGGGCGCGCGGTTCCTCGGCGACGAAGACGTCGTCGGGCCACAGCACCAGCATCGGCTCGTCGGCGGCTGTCCGGGCCGCGTTGAGCACCGGGGTGCCGTTACCGTACGGGCCGTGCTGGTCCAGATAGGTGATATGGCCCAGCCTGGACAGTTCACCCACCTCCTCCACCGCGTCCGCATAGGCGGTCTTACCGTCGGCGCGCAACTGCGCCACGAGTGCGGGGTTCGGCCGGAAATGTTCCTGGATCAGCGATTTTCCGCCACTGACCACGATGGTGATATCGGTGATCCCGGAGGCCACCAGCTCACGAACCGTGTGCTCGATCACCGGCTTGTCGCCGACCGGCAGCATCTCCTTGGGGATCGCCTTGGTCAGCGGCAGCAGTCGGGAACCGATACCGGCAGCGGGGATCACGGCCTTGCGGATCTTCATCGTCCGATCATCACATACCCGTCACCCGCGGCGCGGTATCCCGGCCCGGTCCAGCGATCCCGGAAACGCCCGGTGGCCGGGTCGATCGACCGGGGCATGCGATCGGCCGGCAAGGCCCCGTGACACCCGGCCGGGCCAGGGAACTCCCGGCAACCCGGTAGTGACCGATCCGCATCCCCCGGGGCTGTCGGTACCGCCGCGTAGATTCTGCGCCTATGGACTCCACGCTCACCGGTGCCGCGGTCGGTCCGCGCGGCCGTCGCGGGCGGCGGTGGCGGCCGGCCGGTGAACCGCGGGCCGACCCGTGGTGAGCGGCGGGCATCCGGCGGCCGGGGCCGGGCCCGGCCACCCCGCACCCGCCCAGACTTCCCGGCGCTGGGTGCTGCACAGCGATATGGACGCGTTCTTCGCGTCCTGCGAACAGCTCACCCGTCCCACTCTGCGCGGCCGGCCGGTACTCGTCGGCGGGACCGGAGCCCGCGGGGTGGTCGCCGGGGCGAGTTACGAGGCCCGGGTCTTCGGCGCCCGCTCGGCCATGCCCATGCATCAGGCACGGCGGCTGGTCGGGGTGTCCGCGGTGGTGGTGCCGCCGCGGGGCACGCTCTACAGCGTGCTCAGCGGCCGGGTCTTCGATGCGCTGCGCGCCCGGGTCCCGGTTCTGGAGACCCTGTCCTTCGACGAGGCGTTCGCCGAACCGCTCGAACTGGCCGGAGCGGGCGCGGCCGAGGTGGACGCGTTCTGTGCCGGACTGCGGGCGGCGATCCGGGAGCAGACCGGGCTGGTGGCCTCGGTCGGCGCCGGAAGCGGGAAGCAGCTGGCCAAGATCGCGTCCGGGATGGCCAAACCCGACGGGATCCGGGTGATCGCGCCCGGGGAGCAGCAGGCGCTGTTGTCCGCGCTCCCGGTGCGGAAGCTGTGGGGTATCGGACCGGTGGCCGAGGCCCGGCTGCGCACTCTCGGCATCGAAACGGTCGGCGGCTTCGCGGCGCTGCCCGAGACCGAGGCGGTATCGATCCTCGGCGGCAGTATCGGCGCCGCGCTGCACCGGCTCGCGCGCGGTATCGACGACCGACCGGTCACCGAACGCGCCGAAGCCAAACAGATCAGTGCCGAAACCACCTACGAGCACGACATCGTCACTCTCGAACGGTTACGTCCGGCGATCAGCGAGATGGCCGCCGCCGCACACCGCCGGCTCAGCCGTGACGGCCGCGCCGCACGTACGGTGGTGTTGAAACTGCGTCGGGCCGATATGAGCATCACCACTCGCTCCACCACACTGGCCTACGCCACCGAGGACCTGCCCACCCTCACCGCCGCCGCCCAGCGGGCCGCCGTGGATCCGCGGGAACTCGGCCCGATCCGGTTGGTCGGCGTCGGCTACGCCGGGCTGTCGACGATCCGGCAGGAATCCCTGTTCCCGGAACTGGACCGGCTGGGCGCCGATCCGGCGGTATTCGCCGGCGCCGCCGAGGCGGACGCGCCGCGAGCCCCGGACTCTCTGGCGGTACCCGAAGAGACCTCTGTGGATTCGGTAAGACCTGCGCCGGCCACGGCGAGTTCGGTGGACACTGCACGGGATCGGCCGCCCGGCGCGGCGATCACCGGTGAAAACCGCACCGCACCGCAGGATTCCGGTGTTTTCGCTGGTGGCGATGCGCGGTGGCGGCCGGGTTCGGATGTGCGGCATCCCGAATTCGGGTTCGGATGGGTGCAGGGCTGCGGCCACGGGCGAGTGACCGTCCGGTTCGAGACCCGCTCGACAGGACCGGGGATCGCGCGTACTTTCGCTGCCGACAATACGGAGTTGTGCTCAGCGGACCCGCTCGGCAGCTTGTCGTGAGGACCGCCGGGTAGTTTGGTCCCGGGCAGCGTCGCCGGTTCCGGTGGCTCTGTCGTAGCGCACGACACCGAACCCTCGAACGCAAAGGACGAGCAGTTGAAGCTTCGCAAGACCGGACGTATCGCGATCGCCGGCGTGGCCGCCGTGGCCGCGCTGACCCTGACGGCGTGTGGTAGCGATGATTCCGACTCGGACAGCAAAGCCGCGAGCACCACGTCCGCGTCGGCGGCTGCCTCGGAAGAGGCCTCCGCCGATCTGCCGCCGGTGCCCACCGTCGCCGAGCTGAACTCCCAACTCCAGCGCGCCCTCGACCCGGCCGTGCCCAACGAGGAGAAGCTGCAGATGGTGCAGGGCGCCGAGGCGGATCCGGAGCTGCCGGCGAAACTGGCCCAGTTCTACACGGATTCGGGCGCCACCATCGAGGTCACCGAGGTCAACGATTTCGCCGACACCATCAACGCCAAGGCCAACTTCAAACTGGGCGACACCCAGAACGTGGTCGATGTGCCCTTCGTCGCCGAAGACGGTGTCTGGAAGGTCGAGAAGACCTGGACCTGCAATATGCTCGCCCAGGCCCAGGTACAGTCCCCGGCCTGCGCGGCCTGATTCCGCACTGTTCGAACCGGCCGGTCCGCGCTGCGCGGACCGGCCGGTCTCGTTCAGGTGCTCGGTGAGCGCAGGCGCAAGGGCGGACACGGGCCCCGCTAGGATTGCGCCCCGTGGCTGACACGATGGTGGTGGCGGCGCCCGAGCCGGCAGATATCTCCGAACGTCCCCGATCCCGATCGCGCGGTGGCTGGGCCCGGCCGGTCGCGCTGGTATCGGCACTCATCGGAGCACTACTGGCATTGGCGGTACCGCTGCTGCCCGTGCGGGTGGATGCCGCCACCCTGTCCTGGCCGCAGGACGATTCCGCCGCCTCGATCGAGGCGCCGCTGGTGGCCTACGCACCGCTGAACTTCACGGCGACCGTGCCGTGCGCCGCGATCCAGCAGCTCGGCCCCGGTGGTGGAGTGCTGAGCTCGACAGCGCCCTACGGTGCCCCCGACCTGGAACGTTACGGATTCCTCGCCCGGGTCCGGCCCGCGACCCCGGAGGCCGGCCCGCTACTCGATGTCGTCCTGCGTAACCAGTCGCTGTTCAGCGTGCCCGTCGCGGAACTGCCCCCGAGCTGTGAACTCGGTATCCGCGCCGATATGACCCGAGCCGTCGCCACCCTCACCGGATCCGAAGAGGTGGTGCTGGGTGGTGACTTCCGCCCCCAGATGGTCGGTGTGTTCAGCGATCTCACGGA
>JABFXT010000865.1 GCA_013361595.1 Nocardia sp.
GAATCCGTGGGTGCGCCCATAGGCCCCGAGCCCGGTGCCGGCGTACTGGATGAACGCGGGTTCCAGGTAGCCGTGTAGGTCCAGGACGACAGGTGACGGTCCGTCCACGCCCTCGGGAATATCGCGCCCGTAGACACCCGACAGACCGTGGGAGTTGAACAGGACCGGTTCGGTTCCGGGCCGGGGCCGCGGTGCGGAGCATCCAGCCGAAGGCGCCGGAGCCGGATCCGCCGGTGCGGCCGACGCGGGTCCGACCGCGATGCCGGTGGACGCGATAGTGATCACGGCGGCGGTCACCATCGACCGGAGGCCGGACCGGGTCCCGGCGGGCCCGGTCAGCCACCGGCGCGCCATGGAAATGGCATTTCTGTACATGAGTACGATGATTGCAAATTAAAGTAATCGAATTATCTAATTCGCCCGATTTCGGCGGACCGGAGTGCCCACGCACCCCGGATCGAGTGCCCGCCTCAGCTGTTCGCGCGGCGCAACAGATCGTCGAGTTCCTCGGCGGTCATCAGGCCGCCGAGATTCAGCGCGATCCGGCCGATCGGGATCGAGCCGATCATCCGCGCCATATCGACACCCAGATCGGCCCCGGCCGAGCTACCCTGCGCCCCGATCAGTGGCTGCAGTGTGGCGCCGAGTTCCGCTCCGGCCACCGGATTCGCCATGACCTCGGCGAACGATGATTCCCGGGTGAGCGGCACCTGTACTGTGTCGCCGTCGATCCGCACCGTCGTGCGGACCGGCAGATCGCGACTCGACCCACCGATCTGCACGGTGTACGCACCGCCTTCCACTACCCAGCGCCCGGCGGGTTCGTTCCAGCGGGCGAATTCACGCCGGGGAATACGGACGGTGACATCCTGTGCGGCACCGGGGTCCAGCTCGACCGATGCGAATCCGGCGAGTTCCCGGGGCGGGCGCGATACGGACGACGATTCCAGGCCGGTATAGACCTGGACGACTTCCCGACCGTTGCGGGCGCCGGTATTGGTGACGCGCACGGTGACCGATACGCCCTCGGAATCGGCGACTGCGCGGGGGTCGGCGTAGTCGAAGGTCGTATAGGTGAGTCCGTGTCCGAACGGGAAGCTCACCTCGAGCTCGCGCCGGTCATACCAGCGATACCCGACGAAGATGCCCTCGCCGTAGCGGACATGTCCCTGTTCACCCGGGAAATTGTCGTAGGCGGGGACATCGGCGAGGCGGACCGGCACCGTTTCGGTCAACCGGCCCGACGGCGCCGTGACACCGAACAGCAGATCGGCGATCGCGCCGCCGGCCGCCTGGCCCAATAGTGCTGCGTCCAGGATCGCATCGGCGGCCTCGACGATGGGCGCCAGCCGCAGCACCCCGCCGTGGGCGAGGACGACCACCACCCGGGGCTGGACCGCGCGCACGGCGTGCAGGAGCTCCACTTGATCGGCGGGCAGCTCGATAGTGTCGCGATCGAAACCCTCCGATTCCTGGGCTGCCGCCAACCCCAGGAACAGGACCGCGAGATCGGCTCGCCCGGCTGCTTCGACGGCGTCGTCCCGCAATATCGCCGCGGCGGAATCGGACCCGGTATCGAAACCGCGCGCGTAGGTCACCGTCGCGGCTCCGGCATGTGCGCGGATCTCGTCGAGGGCGATATCGACCCGGGTCGCGGCCACATGGGACGAGCCCCCACCCTGGTACCGGGGTTCGGTGGCGAATTCGCCGACAACCGCGATATGCCCGCCGGCTGTCAACGGCAGGATCTCGTTGTCGTTCTTCAGCAGTACCGCGCACTGTGCTGCCGCCGCGCGCGCCAAGGCGTGATGTTCGTCGGCATCCCAGGTGGTCTCCGGATCGGCGCCGCCGGTGGCGCGGACGGCCAGCGCGGCGATCCGCCGCGCGGACGCCTCGAGAACGGCGGGATCGAGTGAGCCGTCGCCGACAGCCGCGGCGACCCGGCGGTCACCCGCCTCGTCGGCGCCGGGCATCGCCAGATCCAGGCCCGCCGCCACGGCGGCGACCCGGTCGTCGACGGCGCCCCAATCACTCACCACCACCCCGTCGAAACCCCATTCCGCGCGCAGGACCTCGGTGAGCAGCCAGTGGTTCTGGGCGGCGTACACACCGTTGATCTTGTTGTACGAGCACATCACGGTCCAGGGCGCGGCTTCCCGGACGATATGACCGAACGCGTGCAGGTAGATCTCGCGCAGCGGCCGCGGATCGATATCGGAGCTCGATGTCATCCGCTCGTGTTCGGTGTTGTTGGCCGCGAAATGTTTCAGCGACGCCCCGACGCCCTCTCCTTGCAGTCCGCGCACCCAGCCGGTCGCGAGTGCGGCCGTGAGCCGGGGGTCTTCGGAGTAGTACTCGAAATTCCGCCCACAGCGCGGATCCCGTTTGATGTTGATTCCCGGCCCCAGCACGATGTGCACACCCGCCGCCCGCGCCTCCCGCCCGATCGCCGCCCCCACCCGGAAGGCGAGTTCGGGATCCCAGCTCTGCGCCAGGCCGACCGCGGGCGGGAAGCAGGTCGCCGGGATACTCGGGCCGATACCCAGTGCGTCGCCACCTTTTCCCGGATCCTGGTAACGCAGGCCGTGCGGCCCGTCGGAGAGAACGATCGACGGGATATCACCGATCGGCTCGGTGGACCAGAAATCACGTCCGCTGCCCAGCCGGGCTCGTTGTTCGGCGGAGAGCGGGGTGACGAGGTCGTCCGGGTCGGATGCGATCGAGTCGGGCATGCGGCTCCTCCTGACGGTTCGGTACCGTTCCCGAACCTAGTCGGTGGCGGCGGGGCCGTAATCCAGATGCACCACACCATTGGCGTACACGTCGTGGGATTTCAGGGTGAGCGTGGTGGTGCCGGTCCCTTCGGCGAAGAGTTTCGCCCCTTCGCCCAGCGTGACGGGATAGACGAAAAGGTGCAGATCGTCGACGAGACCGTCGGCGAGCAGGGCCCGGACCAGGGTGCCGCTGCCGCTGATGTAGATCGTGCCGTCGATTCGGTCCCGCAGGTCGCGCAGGGCCTCGGTGTCGTAGGCGCCGATCGGAACGCTGTTGGACCATTCGGCCCGCGGTTCGTTCGCGCCCACCACGTACTTGACGGTGTCGTTGAAGAACGGAGCCCCCGGATCGTCCTCGACCGTACGAGTGGACCACGCGGGCGCGAACATCTCGAATGTATTGCGACCCAGCAGAATCGCCTTCGCCGCGCCGGTGATGGCGGACAGTGTCGCACCCATCTGCGGGTCGAATCCGAACGGGAAGGTCCATGAGGGGTCTTCGTACACTCCGTCGAGGGAGACGAACTCGTGGACGGCGATGGTTCCCATGGTGTGTCCTTCCCGGCAGCGCGGGGCTGTCGATATATCGGGTTTCGGCCGTGCGGTGGGCCGGTTTCGCACGGTTAGACGGGGCCCGCCGGGGTTTCTCATCGGTGCCGCCTGTCGAGCGCGGGGAAGCTTCTCACCAGCGGGAGGACACGGCGGGGCCGCGGATGGAACTCTGTTAAGCAAGTGGTGGTGTACTGGGCGCGGGACGGAGGGCGATGGTTGCCGCAAAGAGCTGGACACTCCGGCGTCCGCGGAATGCTCCGCTGCTCAACCCCTACATCGACTATGCCGAGAAAGTTCTCAAGGCGCTCGAGAACGGGATGGGCGACCGCACCGCCACGACCCTCACCGCCGAGCAGCTCGCGCGCCTGGCCGGTGAGCGACCCGGTGACGGCGAGCTCGCGGAAACGTACCAGCTCAGAGATCAGCAGGTCGCGACCTACAAGGACGACTGGAATACGCTCGACAACCAGATCGCCGATCTCGCCGCCCTGGCCGCCGACGACGCCAACGGGGTGAGTGGATCTTTCGAGGAGCTCCGTAGCGCGGTCGTCGATATCACCGACGGTGTGCCGGACAACCCCAGCACCCGTCAGCAGTTCGACGCGGTGGTCGCGATCGATGAGACGATCGGCGCCACGGTCGGCAAGGTTCAGTCCACGCACAACGAACTGCAGAACAAATCCCTGCAGGTGCCACAGGATCGATCGGGCGCCACCGGTGGTTCGCCCGCGAGTTCGCCCGCGAGCCCGTTGATGGGCGGTCAGTCGCCGAGCGGCGGTGGTGGTGGCGACTCCGGATCCGATGACGACTCCGACGCCGGTGGTGCGGTCACCGGTACCTCCGGCCGGCCGACCAAGATGCCCGAAGGTGAGCTGGGGCAGTGGATCGATCAGGCCATCGAGGTGTTGCGCGAGAACGGCTACGACATCAAGGATTCCGACGCCGCCATCATCGCGACGATGATCGAGAAGGAATCCAGCGGCGACCCGAACGCCATCAACCTCTGGGACAGCAACGCGGACGCGGGGACGCCGTCGAAAGGGCTGATGCAGACCATCGATCCGACTTTCAACGCGCATGCCCTGCCCGGCCACGGCGATATCTGGAACCCGGTCGACAACATCTGCGCGGGTACCGCCTACGCCATCGACCGCTACGGTTCGCTGGACAACGTGCCCGGGATCGTGAACCTGTCCGACAACGACGCCAAGACCGGATACGTCGGGTACTGATCGGAATCTCCGGGCGCCGGGCGGATTCCGTAGCGGTCGGAAATTCCGGAGCAGTTGTTGTTAACGCTACGTCGTCGTGGGGGAATTAGATTTCGGACGCGCCGCCACCCGGGTGACGCGCAGGAGAGCAAGGATCACAGGACTTCCGTATGGGTCACCCGCAACAGCCCAATCCGTACCAGCAGCAGCCGGGACAGCCGTATCCGGGGCAGCAGCCCTACCCGGGACAGCAGCCGTATCCGGGGCAGTACGGTCAGCCCTACCCGCCCGGTCAGCCGCCGTACGGGGCGCCCGGCGGATACGGTGCGCCGCCGCCGCGGTCCGGCGGTAACGGCGGCAAGATCGCACTGATCGTCGGCGGTGTGGCGGTGGTCCTGGTCGCTGCCGGGGTGGGGGCCTTCTTCGTTTTCGGCGGTAACGGTGGCTCGATCGTGGGTGGCGGTTACGACGATCCGCGCGATGTCGCGCAGGCCTGGGTGGACCAGACCGGCGAACCGGAAGATCTGGTCTGCGCCGCCGATCTGGGCGAGATCTCGCAGTACGAACAGCAGAACCCGACGAAGCCCACCGATGTACCCGATGTCGATCTCCCGGAGTCGACGAGCACTCTGAAAAGTGTCGACGTTCCCGCGGGCAGCGATAAGGGCACCTTCACCATGGAACTGTCCATGGAGGTGATGGGTACCTCCTCCACCACCACGATGACCTACGACCTGGTCGAGGAGGACGGCGGCTGGAAGGTGTGCGGGATTCTCGATCCCGACATCGAGATGGACGATTCCGGGTTCGGGCTGGGCGGTCGTTAGACGCGGGCCCGGCAACTCACCGGAACTCGGCGGCGCGGACGGTCCGCGCCGCCGAGTTCTTCCGTTCCGGGGACGGGACGACTCGCCGGCGAGCCGGCGGTGTATGCGAATGGAAGGCTGCGGCGCACCCCGCAGCGCCGCAGCCATGCATTCCCACACCCGCGGCCGTGACGTCGAGGTACCGCTGCGAGGGCAGAAGTCCGACCGGCGCACCGCGCGCGCCGGCTCCGTGGACCGGATACGCCGTCCCGGCGTATCCGGTGGCGAAGCCGGAATGATTCGTCCGTGGGCGAATTCGCGACGATGAGGTCGGCCGTCGCCGGGGCGCTCCGGGGGTAGCACGCAAAACGGTGCCGACCGCGTGAAGGCGACCGGCACCGTTCTGTGTACCCGACCCTACGGACTCCGGCAGGCGGGCGAGAGGGGCGGACGCGACAGGTTACGCTCTGTTTGCGACACGCCGCCGACCGGATTTTCTCGACCGTAGCGACCGTTCGGTTTCCGATCGCGGCCGTCGAACACTATCCTCCGGGCGTGGACGTCGGGATTCTCGTGGTGGACGGTGTGGCCGATTTCGGCCTGGGAGCACTGCTCGGCGCGTTCGGCACGGCCAACGCGTTACGCAAAGAGCTGGAGAACCCGCCCGCGCCGTGGAATGTGCGCGCGGTCTCGGTGGGGACCTCGGTGCGGTCGGGCAGTGGCAACCTGGTGCCGACCACGCCGCTGGGCGAGATCCCGGTACAACTGGACGCCCTCGCGGTGGCCGCGGTGGATATTCTCGAACCCGAACCGCTGGTGGAACTGGTCACCGACCCGGAACATACCCGGGTGCTCGACCATATCCGCGCGGCCCGGGCACAGGGCGTGCACTTGGCCGCCGCCTGTACGGCGACGTTCTTCCTGGCCGAATCCGGAGTGCTCGACGGATCTCCGGCGACGACCAGCTGGTGGCTGGGAGCATGTTTCCGCGGCCGCTACCCGCAGGTGCAGCTGGACGAGAGCTGCATCGTCTGTCACGGCGACGGCATCACCACGGCGGGCGCCTCGCTGTCGCATATGGATATGGCCCTCTCGCTGATCTATCGGACCAGCCCGGAGCTGGCCGAGCGGGCCATGCGTTATCTGGCGGTCGGATCCCGGGCCAGTCAGGCGCCGTATGCGATACCCGAGGTGGTCGCCCGCGGGAACTCGCTGATCGTCGGGTACGAGCGCTGGGTCCGTGAGCACCTCTCGGAGCAGTTCCTGATCGCCACCGCCGCCCGGGAACTCGGCGTCACCGAACGCAGTCTGCAGCGGGCCACCCGTGCTGCGCTCGGTATGTCGCCGAAGGATTTCGCCGACGATATCCGACTCGACCGTGCCGTTCAGCTGCTGCGATCCGGTGACCGGACGGTGGACGCGGTCGCCCGTGACGTCGGATATGTCAACGCGAGCGCACTGCGCGCACTCGCCCGCCGGCGCCGCGGACTGTCGCTGGCCGAGATCCGGGCCCATCGCCTGCCCTGGTGAGGGCGATTCGCCCGGTTCCGCCGGCGGGATATCCAGTACTCCCTACACTGTCCGCATGTCTGTTCGACGGCTGATCGCCGCCCTCCTGCTCGTTTCCGCCGCATCATCGGGCGTGGCCGCATGCACGGCGACAGGTCCGGGGGCGCGCAGCGAATGCGAGGTCAGCGGTTGCACCGTGACCTTCGACCGTGGTGTGCAGGCGAAGATCAGCGTTCTCGGTGTGGATACCGAACTGACCGCGGTGGAGGGTAATACCGTCACGTTGTCGGTGGCGGGGCAGCCGGTCACCGTGCCGGTGGGCGAAACCGGATCGGTCCAGGGTCTGAACCTGACGGTGCAGGAGGTCACGCAGGACAAGGTCGTGGTCCGGCTCGCGACCGGTCTCTGAGCGCACTCCCTCGGCCGGGCGGGGCCGTCATCGGTGCCCGGTAGCCGGGTTCTCCGTCCACCGGGGCCGAGCAGCACCGTAACCGGGGGCCGGGAACGGATAGTCGGGGAACTCGGCCAGCGCCGGTGCCGCGCCGACCGTCCGGCCGTGGGTCACCGTGGTCTGCGGACCGGGCACGGCGGGCGCCGGGTGATCGGGTGTGCGCCCGCGTTCGGATAGCAACCAGGTCGCCGTCCTGGCCAGTGACACCCGCACGTCCCGGCCGCGACCGTCGGCGGAACGGGCGGTGAGCGCGTCGACGATGCCCGCGGCCAGAAGATAGCCGGAGGCGTGATCGAGTGCCTGGGCGGGCAGCGCGCCGGGTACCGAGGACGCTCCCTCGATCACCGCGATACCGGTCGCGGCCTGGACGATACTGTCGAAACCGCGCCGGCCCGCCCACAGCCCGGTGAATCCCCAGGCGCTCACCCGGGCGTGGATCAACCCGGGCCGCCCGGCGAGCCCGAGCCGCTCCAGCGCACCCGGCCGATAGCCGGTGACCAGTACATCCGCGGTGTCCAGCAGTGCCTCCCACGCCGGATCCGCCAACCGCAGATCCAGCAGGGTCGAGTATTTGCCCTGGCACGTATCGGTGTACTGCCACGGAATCTCCGGCAACTGGGGCGGGTCCACCCGGAGTACTTCCGCGCCGAGAAGCGCGAGCGCGCGGGTGGCCACGGGGCCGGCGATCACGCGGGTCAAATCCAGCACCCGTATCCCCTGTAGTGGCTGATAGGGGGTCCCCGATACCGGCACCGTGTAGCTACGCCGGTCGCCGCGTGCCACCACCGCCACCAGCGGACCCGCACCGGCAGCCCGGGACTGGGGTTCCGCGCGCCATTGCGTTTCGTCCCGGACCCGCACCGCGATCGCGCCCCGGGCGGCCGCCAGCTCCTCCAGATCGGCGGCGCGGATCACGGCGATCTGCGCTTCGACGCTTTCGCGCGGTGCGTCGGCGGGCAGTTCGAGTGCGGCTAGCAGGCGCGCGCGGTGATGCGGATAGTTGGCGTGAGTGCGTACCCATCCGTCGAAAGTGGGGAAAAAGCCGGACAGCTCCGCGAAGCCCTCGACCGGCGCACCGTCTATCCGCAACAACCGATCGCTGGAGAACGACGCGGCGATCCGCTCGGGGTGGAGCCGATGCCGGATCGGCGCGGTGCCGCGGGCCACCCGATAGCGGTCGGCCGCCGCGACGAAGGCCTGTACGGATCCGGCGGCCAGGCCCCACACCGGCAGGGTGGCGGCCAGGTACTGCCCGGGATCGGGCCAATCCACGGGGGCCGATTCGGCGACGCCTGCCCCGCCCTCGTAATCACGGACCAGCCGTGCGCCCACCTCCACGGCACCGAGCGTACTGGCCCGCACCTCCGGTCGCCGGTCAGCCGGCGATTCGAGCGGTCGGGCCCTGGGGGTGCCGGGCGCGCCACCAGAGGCCCACCCACGACACGAGTACACAGGCGGCCACCAGTATCTGTACCTCGGTGAGCATGTTCGCCGGATAGATCACGCCGGTCAGGTAGTGGTCGATGAATCCCTCGGGCGGCAGACCCGCCACTCCGGCGCGGTGCCTGGCCCAGTTCTCCGCATAGGTGAGCGGGCAGTCGTAACCGATCAGGATCGTGCCGAATCCCCAGGCCACGGCGGCGCCGTGCGCCCAGACCGTGCGCGGGAACCGCCACGCGAGGAAGCCACCCGCCACCACGTAGCCGATGAACAGCAGATGCAGGAGGGCGACCAGATCCGCGATCAGCCGATACCACACCCTTCCAGGGTATGTCCTCCGGGGAACTACGGCACCGAATTCACCACGGGGACGGCCGATAGTCCTTCAGGAAGCAGCCGTACAGATCTTCGCCGGCTTCCCCGCGCACAAGCGGGTCGTAGACCCGTGCCGCGCCGTCGACCAGGTCCAACGGCGCATGGAAGCCCTCGTCGGCGAGCCGGATCTTTGTGTAATGCGGGCGTTCGTCGGTGATCCAGCCGGTGTCCACGGCCGTCATGAGGATGCTGTCGGCGTCGTACATCTCGTTCGCGCTCGTGCGGGTGAGCATATTGAGGGCCGCCTTGGCCATATTGGTGTGCGGATGGCCCGGCCCCTTGTAGCCCCGCGAGAACTGTCCCTCCATCGCCGATACATTCACCACGTATTTCCGGCGCGCCGCCGCGGCGGCCAGAGCGGGACGCAGCCGGGAAACCAGGATGAACGGCGCGACCGAATTGCACAGTTGTACCTCCAGCAGTTCGGTCGGGTCGACCTCGCCCACGGTGTGCACCCAGCTGTTGGTGTGCGCGAGGTCGGGGACGAGACCGCCGGCATCGATGGCGACCCCGCGCGCGATCCGTTCGGGGGTGGCCGAACCCGCGACCAGCGCCAGCTCGGCGACATCCGCGCCGGTCAGGCTCGGTGTGAGGGAGGCGGTCAGCGCGGTGGGATGAGCGCGCGTCGTCTGGCCGAAGGTGACCTTCTCGGGCAGCTGGCCGGCCGGGAGCGGGCCGTCCTCGGCGGCGGCGAGAGCGCTGTAGGCGCCGGGGGAGCGGCGTACGGTCTGCGCGGCATTGTTGATGAGAATGTCCAGCGGACCGTGCGCCGCGACATCATCGGCCAGCGCTACCACCTGGGCAGGATCGCGCAGGTCGATTCCGACGATGCGGAGCCGGTGCAACCACTCGGCGCTGTCGGGCTGGGCGGCGAACCGGCGGATCGCGTCGTTGGGGAATCGGGTGGTGACGGTCGTATGCGCGCCGTCGCGCAGCAACCGGAGGGCGATGTACATCCCGATCTTGGCGCGCCCGCCGGTGAGCAGTGCGCGGCGGCCGGTGAGATCGGTACGCGCGTCGCGCCGGGCGTGGCTCATGGCGGCGCAGTCCGGGCACAGCTGGTGGTAGAACGCGTCGACGCGGGTGTACTTCTCTTTACAGATATAGCAGCCGCGCGGCCGCAGCAGGGTCCCGGCGGATCCACCGGCGGTGCTGGAACTGATCGGGATACCCGCGGTCTCGTCGTCGATCCGATTCGGTGAACCGGTCGCCGTGGCCGCCACGACAGCCCGGTCGGCGTCGAGTTTGAGCTGCCGTGCCGCGATGCGCCGCTGCCGTTTGAGTTCCTTGAACATCCGGCCGACCGCGCGCTGCACGGTGGCCGAATCCGGATGGCCGGGGTCCAGCTGTGCTGCCCGGTCGAGAACTCGTAAACAGGTGGCTAGATCGTTCGGGTCGATACTGGGCTCGGCCATCGGTACGGGAGATTTCCTTCGTGAGCTGGGAAAGCGTGGTCACCATTGTGGCAAAACCGGGGGGTGTGGCCGAAGTCGGGCTGCCGCGGGCCCCCAGCGGTGGGACTCCAATTCGTTGACATAGCGCCAATAGTGCGGGAAAGTCGGTGCCGGACGAACCGGCGCGTCGGCGCCGGGCCGGGTGATCACGAGCAGAGGACGCGGATATGGCACGCCCCGCATGGAGCGACGACGAGGTCGAGGCGGTACGGGAACTCGCGCGCACCTACTTCGAAAAAGAAGTGGTGCCGCACGAGGAGAAGTTCGTCGAGCAGGGCCATCCGGACAAGGCGCTCTACCGGCGGGCCGGTGAGCTCGGGCTGCTCTGCCCCGCGGTGGCCGAGGAATTCGGGGGTGGCGGTGGCACCTTCGCCCACGAAGCGGCGATCATCGAAGAGCAGGTCCGTGCCGGCGACGGTGCCCTCGGTATCCCGGTCCACAGTTCGATCATCGCGCCCTACCTGGCCGAATTCGGTTCCGACGAGCTCAAGAAGCGGATCCTGCCCAAGGCGAGCAGTGGCGAGATGGTGCTCTCCATCGGGATGACCGAACCCGGCACCGGATCGGACCTGCAGGCGATCAAAACCCGCGCCGTCCGCGAGGGCGACGAATACGTGATCACCGGCTCGAAGATCTTCATCTCCAATGGATGGCTGTGCGACGGCATCATCATCGCCGCGAAGACCGATCCCGAGAAAGGCGCGGCCGGTGTCTCGCTGATCTTCGCCGAGGTGGACGACAACACGCCCGGCTTCACCCGTGGCCGGATCCTGTCCAAGATCGGTGGAAAGGGCCAGGACACCGCCGAACTGTTCTTCGACGGACTGCGGGTACCCGCCACGAACCTGCTGGGCGGCGTCGAAGGCCAGGGCTTCTACCAGATGATGCAGCTGCTGGCCCAGGAGCGGCTGGTCACCGCCATCATGGCCGTGGCGATGATGGAACGCGCGGTCGAGCTGACCGTCGAGTACACCAAGGGCCGCGAAGCGTTCGGCAAACCGCTGTTCGCCATGCAGAACACCAAATTCGAACTGGCCGAATGCGCGACAATCGCCCGGACCAACCGGGTGTTCCTCGACGACTGCATCACCCGCCACCTGCGCGGCGAACTCGATATCCAATCGGCTGCCATGTCCAAGTACTGGTCCACCGATCAGCTCGGTGTCGTCGTCGACCGCTGCCTGCAACTCTTCGGCGGCTACGGGTACATGACCGAGTACCCGATCTCCCAGCTGTACACCGGCGCCCGGGTGCTGCGCATTCTCGCCGGCAGCAACGAGGTGATGAAGGACCTCATCGCCCGTGGGCTCTGACCTGGAACCCGCACCTGTCGCCGTGTCCGACACGTCCCCCGCTGCCGGAACATCCGGGGGCGGGGGGAACGGCGCGGACGATCAGCCGCGGCGCCGCCGTCTCGAACCCGACGAACGCCGGGCCCAGATACTGGCCCAGGCCATCGAGATGTTCGGCGAACGCCCGTACGCGGCGGTGTCCACCGCCGAACTGGCGCAACGTGCCGGAGTGGCGCGCGGCCTGATCAACCACTATTTCGGCAATAAGCGCGACCTCTACCTCGCGGTGGTCCGCCGGATGGTGACCCTGCCCCGCGCCGACGAACTCGCGGTACCCGTCGGCAGTACCCGGGAACGAGTCGAAGCCAGTGTGCACTGGCTGCTCGACACGATCTCCGAACACGGCAGCACCTGGGTGAAAGTGACCAGTCACGAGGGTGTGGGGGACGATCCGGAGGTACAGCAGATCCTGGACGCGGCCGACGACGCGGCCGCGCAACGGCTGCTGGTGATGATCGGGCTGGCCGACGGCGAGGCATCCGAAGAACCCCGCCGGGCGATGGTCCGCGCCTACGGCGGTCTGGTGAAGGTCGCCGGCCGGGAGTGGCTGACCCGCGGCACGATGACCCGGGATCAGGTGCACGCGCTGCTGGTCGACATGTTGAGCACGCTGGTCACCGAATCACTACCCCGGGTCCGCCGCCCGAGCTGACCCGCCCGATCCGCGGTCCCGCTGTGGAACAGCACAAGAGGCGGCCCGGGCGATTCGGACTGTGACCAGCCGTACTCGCGGCCAGGGGGATTTACCGGAAACCCGGGCGGGCGGCGGCTTATTCTTTCGGATGCCGGGTGCAGTCCACTGCTCGAGGATGCGCCGACGGCGGCTCGAAGGGATCGGTCATGGCATATTCACAGCGCTGGGCGGGTGAGCGCTGGCCGGTGGCTCCGCCGGATCCGGACGAGGAGCCGCCGCGTTCCGGCCCGGGGCACGACGAATACGACGACTGGCCCGACGAACCCCGTCGCGACGAAGAACGCCCGATCGTCAATCCGTACGCGATCGTGGCGCTGGTGGCGGCGCTGATCCTGATCTTCCCGGTGGCCATCGTGTTCGGGCTCATCGCGTTCGGGCATCCGCGCGGCCGGTTCATGGCCTGCACCGCGCTGCTGCTCGGCCTGCTCGAGGTGGCACTGCTGGCGGCGCTGGTGCTGCTGCCACGAGACGACTCCGGCGCAGTGTTCGCCCGGGTCGGCGATGCGGTGGGCGAAGCGACCGGCAACGGGCCGGAAGCCGGGACCACGGGCCCGGCAGCATCCGAGACCGCCCAGATCACCGAGTCCGCGGGTCCGACGCCGAGCGCGGTCGTCACCCAGACCTCGGTACCCCGCAGCGGAGCGGTCGCCGCCCCACCGGTCGCCGAAGCCGATACTCCCTGCCCGGAACCCGCGCTGCTCGGTGCCGGCGCCGACGGCGGTACGCTCCTGTGCCTGACCGACACCGCATCGGTCACCGGGTATCAGTGGTCGGGTCCCTTCCGGGTGGCCGAGACCGTCCGAGCCGAAGGCGCGACCTGCGCCGGCACCGCCACCGCCCGGACCGCCGCCGGATACGCCCTGGTCTGCGAGGGCGGCATCTGGGCCCTGTGGACATCCTGAGCCCGGCCTCCGGATCCCGGTAGCGCGCCGCGGCTCAGTCGTCCGCGGTGGTCTTGCGGGCCCGGCTGGGCTGTACCCGCGGTGGTTCGTTCGGCATTTTCGGGTACTGCGGCGGCCACGGTGCGTCCATCAGACCCGACGCGAGGTCGTGTTCCGACATCCGCAGCAGCGGTTCGATGCTCTGCGGTGCGCGGGCCGCCCACGGGTCGCCGTATTCCGCCAATCGGGCCGGGACCGTCGCGATCGTCAGCTCTTCCGGCACTACGGAACCCAGCTCGTCCCAGGTCACCGGGGTGGACACCTGGGCACCGACCTTCGGGCGCACACACCAGGCGCCGAAAACGGTTTTGTGTGGCGCGTTCTGGTTGTAGTCGACGAAGACGCGGCTGCCGCGCTCCTCTTTCCACCAGTGCGCGGTGATATCGTCCGGATACCGGCGTTCCAGTTCGCGAGCGAGTGCCACCGCGGCAGCGCGGACCTCGTAGCCGTCCCAGCGGGATTCGAGCGTGATATAGAGGTGCAGGCCGCGGGATCCGGAGGTTTTCACCCACGTCTCGATATCGAGTTCGGCACACAGTTCCCGGGTCCGCACCGCGGCCGTGCGCAATTCGTCGAAACCGATACCCGGGGAGGGGTCGAGATCGATCCGTAGCTGATCGGCGATCCGCAGATCGGGCACCGTATTGGGCCAGACGTGGAATCCGAGACACCCCTGGTTCACCGCCCACAGCACATGGGCCAGATCGTGCGCGACCAGTGCGTCGCTGGTCGTCCCGTTGGGTGTGGCGACCTCCACGGTGTGCAACCAGTCCGGCGCGGACTTCGGCACCCGCTTCTGGAACCAGGATTTGCCCGACGCGCCGTCGGGATAGCGCTCCAGCAGCAGCGGTCGCCCGCCGTTGACCCGCATGAAAGGCTCGGCGACGCTCTCGTAGTAGCGCACCAGATCGAGTTTGGTCTCACCGCGCCGGGAAAAGTACACCTTCGACGGATTGCTGATGGTGAGCACTCGGCCGGCCGCTTCGATCTC
>JABFXT010000226.1 GCA_013361595.1 Nocardia sp.
GGCGACCAGCCTCGTCGCGATCGTCGAGCGATGCGCGCGCCGTGTTCGCCGCGGGTGGCCGAACGGAAACCTTCGTGCAGTCATGTGCCCGGGACCCTAACGGGGGTGGTGCGGGCGCGCAACGGATGTGGTGTCGAGTGGGCTGGAAAACCGTGCGGGACAGTCGAGTTCGTCGCACTGCCGGGTGCGGTGCGGCGGGCTAGGATGCCGGAGTGACCAGGCGGGCCGTCCATTTCGTCGGAAGCTTTCCGGCCGTCGATACCGAGACCGCGATGCGGGCGATGCTCGATGCCGCGGGTCCCCGGCTGCGCACGCTGCCGACCGGGGAGACGAATCGCTACGAGTTCTACATCCGCCCGATCATCGAAGCGCTGGTGACGCAGGGTGTCCTGGAGGTGAGGCGCTCCCGGGAGTGGCAGAGCAGCCGGGACCGTACCCGTCATCGTGTGGCGAACGGCGGCGTGCTGACCGCCGATTCCATGGATCTCGGCTATCGGCGGGAAACCGAGGAGGCACTACCGGTTTTCACCGGCCTGCATCGAACTCGCGACCTCGCCGGAACGGCATTGCAGATCGGCATGCCCACCGATTTCACGCTCGCCTTCGTGGCATTGGGCGCGACCGGTGTGCTGCGGCATCGCCGGGCCTTCGCCGAGGCCACGGTCCGGGAGATCACCGCCGTACGGGAGCTGGCCGGAACCGAGGTGGTCATCCAGCTCGAGGCGACCGCCGAGCTGGTGCTGGCGGCGACGGCGCAACCCTTGCACACCGCGCTCGACCGGGCATTGGGTCTGGCCCGTGGCATGGCGGAGCTGGCGGCGGCCGCACCGGCGGGCACCCGCTTCGGGGTCCACCTGTGCCTGGGCAGCCTGCGCAACAAGGCTCGGGCCATATTGCGTGATACCCGGCCGCTGGTGGATCTGGCCAACTCGGTGGTGCGGCACTGGCCGGCGGGGCGACCGCTGGAGTTCGTCCACGCGCCGCTCGCCGCCGGCGATGTTCCACCACCGCGGCGCCCGGAATTCTATTCGCCGCTGGGCGATCTGGCTCTGGGTGAGCACACGGCGTTCTACGCGGGTTTGGTGCACGATGTACCCACCGAACAGGAGCAACTGCAGGTGTTATCGCTCGTGGAGGCGGCGCTCGGCCGCCCGGTCGACGGTGTCGCCAGTGCGTGCGGGCTGGGGCGTCGCCCACGCTCGGTGGCCGACGCGATGCTGGCCCGCGCGGACCGTATCGCCGCCGGGGACGAGCCGGGACCATGACCTCGCATGGGGGTGTCGCTACCCTCGGTGGCGGAGAATCGGAGGGTCCGTGTCCGAGATGAAACGTATTCCGCGAGGTGTCGATCCACACGAGCCGCGTTCGGCCCGGGTGTTCGACTATCTGCTGGGTGGAAAGGACAACTACCCGGTCGACCGGGCCCTGGCCCATCGTATTCTCGCGGTGGCGCCCGAAACCCGGTCGTTGGCGTGGTTCAGCCGCAATTTCCTGTTGCACGCGGTCCGGACGGCGGCCGCATCGGGAGTCCGCCAGTTCATCGACCTGGGCTCGGGCATCCCGACCTCGCCGAATGTGCACGAGGTGGCACACGAGACACACCCCGCCGCCCGGGTGGTCTACGTCGACAACGACCCCGTGGTGTTCGTGCACTGCAATGCGCTGATGGGCGGCCATCCCGGAGTGAGCGCGCTACACGCCGATGTGCGGCATCCGGACGCACTGCTCCAGCGGCTCGAATCCGAATCCGGTATCGACTTCACCGAACCGGTGGCGATCACCCTCGTCGGCGTCCTGCACTACGTGATGGACGACGAGCATCCGGCCGAACTCGTCGCCGCCTATCGCGACGCGATGGCCCCGGGAAGCTATCTGGCCATCAGCCACGGCGCCGATATCAGCCATCCGGAGATCATCGACCGGACCTCCGCGGACGCGCGGAACAGTTCCGCGCAGGTCCGGTACCGGTCACGCGAGGAGGTGGCCTCGTTCCTCGACGGGTTCGAGAACACCGGGCCCGGAGTGGTCCCGCTACAACAGTGGCTCGACGACGATCTCCCGGAGACTCGGCTGGTGCTCTTCGGCGCCGTCGGACGGAAGAAGTGACCGGGGCGGGGATCCGGTCGAGCCGGCC
Source organism: Nocardia sp. (assembly GCA_013361595.1). Lineage (GTDB taxonomy): Bacteria > Actinomycetota > Actinomycetes > Mycobacteriales > Mycobacteriaceae > Nocardia. The sequence goes on from JABFXT010000226.1 coordinate 2,135, forward strand.
CGATTTCCGGCCACGATGCACGACCACCGCCCAGCCCGGCGCCCACGGGGCGATCAGCCCGGTGGCGGGCGCGTTATCGGGCCCGCGCGACGATGCTGACCCGATGTCTTGTGTAAAGCACTGAGCACGAACACAATTGAATGCGGTCCGCCGTGGGCCGATGCGCTCGAGGAGCAATCATGGACGCTGCGCCGTCGCCACCGTCGGTGGATGTCATCCGTACTCTCGACGATCTGCGAGTCGATATGGCCCGCCGCCATCGGGCCACCGCCGCCACGGCGGAAACAGATCCGGCCGTAGTGGAGGCCGACCTGGCCGCACTCGATCGCGACGGCTACGTCGTCTGGGAGAATCTGCTCACCGCCGACGAGTGCGCGCGTCTCCGGGCCGCGCTCGACCCGCTGCTCGCCCGCACCGGCCGGAACACCTTCGAAGGAGCGCGGACCCGGCGCGCCTACAACCTGCTCGAGAAGACCCGCGTATGCGACGGGCCGGTCGAACACCCCCGGGTGCTGGCCCTGCTCGACCGATTGTTCCTGCCGAACTACCTCCTCTCCCAGTTGCAGGCGATCGAGATCCACCCCGGCGAGCAGGCACAGATGCTGCACCACGACGACGGGTTCTATCCGCTGCCACGACCGCGCCCGCCGCTGAGCGCCGCGACGATGTGGGCGATCGATCCGTTCACCGATACCAACGGAGGCACCGTCGTACTCCCCGGCAGTCACCGCTGGGATTCGAGCCGGGCCCCCGCCGACTCCGATACCCGGGTCGCGCTGGTGATGCCGCCGGGATCGTGCGCCTTCTATCTGGGCACCCTGTGGCACGGCGGCGGCGCGAATGGGTCCGCCGGATCGCGACTGGGCGTGACCGTCCAGTACTGCGAACCCTGGCTCCGCCCGCAGGAGGCCTACACCCTGGCCACCAGCCGCGAGACCGCGCGGACGGTATCGGAGAACATCCGCCGGATGCTGGGCTACAGCATCCACCCGCCGTTCATGGGGGCCGTCGACGGTATGCATCCCAAAAGGCTGCTAGACGGGAGCGAGCCGGCCGGCCCGGAACCGGGCTCGGCCGACCGCCGAGGCTGACGCGGCTACCCGGGAACGGCCGGGCCGTCCACTTTCCGCAGCGCCATCCGGTACAGCACCAGATGTTGTTCGTCGAACTGCCGCACGGACGCCTCGAGATAGCGTTCGTAGGCTTCGGTGACGCGGGCCCCGGCCAGCCGCTCCGCCTCCGGCCGGTGGTTCCGCAGTCTGCGCAACCATTCCGCGCAGGTGGTCGAGTAGTCGTGACGGTCGTTGATCACCGAGCGGATCTCGAACAGTTTCTCCGAGGCGTGGGCGAGTTCCGCGAGCCGCGGCGGATCGGATTCGGGGAAGATCTCGTTCGCGAGGAACTGCACATCGGTGATGGAGTCCTGATCGAGCGGGCGGTTCCCCTTGCCGATCGTCTGGACCACGAGTCGCCCGCCCGGCCGCAGCAGGCTGTGGCAGTAGGCGAAGAAACTGCGGTAGGTGGCGGTACGTTCCCGGCGCGAGAGCCCGAACCGCACGAAATGTTCGAGCGCGCCGACACAGAAGATGACGTCGTACGGGGTCTCCGGCCGATGATCGTTCCAGTGTTCCAGACGGATATCCGCCCGGTCCGGAGTATCCGCCAGCAGGTGGCGGTACTGGTCGCGGCTGAGGGTGAGACCGGTGCTCCGAGTGTGCGGGTACCGATCGGTGATCGTGCGGATCAGGCCTCCCCAGCCGCACCCGACATCGAGTATCAGTTCGCTGCCGGATATCCCGGCGCGTTCGATGAGGTAGTCGAGTTTTCGTCGTTGCGCGCGTTCGAGATCGTCACCCTCGGCCCACAGCGCGCACGAATAGGTCAGGTCGGAATCCAGCCACAGCCGGTAGAATTCGGTGCCGATATCGTAATGGTGTTCGACCGCCTCCGTCGACGCGCCGCGGTGTTCACCGATATCCGATGTCATCACAGATCTCCAGTCTCTCGTTCCGGTGCCGTGCCCGGGAAACGAGGGGGAAGGACCGGGGTGGTGGGCCCGATACACGCGGCCGGATCTCCTGCTTCGGCCCGGGACCGGTAGGGGAGTCGGGTGGGACCGCGTTCGGCCGGTCCCGTGACGGGAATCGCGAAGGGGTCTTCGACGCTCGGTCGGAATCGTTCCGAGAAGAGGGGACTGCCGGAACTCCGGTAGCTGTGCTGGATACCTTCCGTGGCAATAGGTCTCGGTACCGGACGCTCGCCGCTCCGTACGGGTGGCGGGGAATGCGAGAGCCGGCTCGGCGCCGTGATCATTGTACGACCGGTGAACTGAAGTAGTCCAGTCACAGATTGTCCGAATTGCCTTGTGGGAGCGGATATATCGACCAGACCGGGCGGTACTGCCGGCTTCGTCGCCGGGTGGGGCGAATCCTCTCCTCGGCCGCCGGTCCGGGCGACCGTCGCGGGCTCGGCGATGACAAATGTCATCACCGGCCCATGAGCGATCCACCGGGATCCG
>JABFXT010000722.1 GCA_013361595.1 Nocardia sp.
TCCGACGCCGTCGGCGCCGATGACCCGGTGTGGAAGGACAACGCCTATCTTTCGTTCTGGGATTCCGCCGCAGCGGTTTTCGGCACGGTGCACGTTTCGACTTCGCCGAACGCACCCGATACCCGCCGGGCCCGGTTCAGCGTCTCCGTGGCCGGGCGGGTGACCGAAGTGGTCGAAACACTCGACGTGGGGACCTTCAGCGGTGCGAGTATTCACTTCGGCTTGGACGGCCGGGTGCGGATCGAACATCCGCTCGTCTCCGCCGCACTCGTCAACGCTCCACTGTTCACCGCCGCCGAATACGCTGCCAACAACGCTATCCCGGCACTGGGGGCCGCCGCGCCGCTACAGCATTTCCAGCAGGCGTGCACCGTCGCGGGCAGTGTCACGGTGGACGGGACGACGGTGGCCACCGCCGGCTACGGTATGCGCGACCGGACCTGGGGTTTCCGCGACGAATCGTCGCAATGGGTCGAATTCGCGGCCCTGTTCGCGGTGGACGATTCGGCTTTTGTCACGGCGATGAAGTTCCGGCACGCCGACGATTCCCTGACCGCGGATGGGTTCGTCATCGACAGCGCCGGCTCGACCGCGATCACCGCGGTCACCTTCGCCCGGGACGCGGCCGCCCAATTCCGTTGGGCACGGCTGGAACTCGAGGACAAGACGACCCGGCTGGTATCGCTGGCTGCCCGCCTGGGCGGATTCCGGGTACCGGCGGGCCCGGCCGAGACCGACGGTCCCGCGCTGGGGGTCTACGACGACTTCCTGTCCTTCGAGACCGACGGCCGCGGTGGCGAGGGCATTTTCGAGCAGGCGATCCTGCATCGGGTCGCCTGACCGGCGCCGACGAGACAAGAGCGGATACACCATGCCCTATGTCCTGCGCGTTCTTCAGGCCGCGCGCTTCAAAGGCCGTCCCACCGAGTCCGATCTCGCCGCCGCGGCCGGTCTCACCGATGCCGCGCTGGCGGCCGTGCTGGAGCCGCTCTTGGCGGCGGGGGAGCTTCAGCGCGTGGGCGCCCGCGTCAAGATCACCGCCACGGGCCGGACGCGACTCGACGACCTGCTGGCGGCCGAACAGGCCACTGTCGACCGGACGCTGCTGCGACAGCGGTATCGCGGCTTCGGTGCCGTGAACGAGGATTTCAAACAGCTGGTCACCGATTGGCAGCTGATCGACGGTACGCGCCCCAACGATCACACCGACGCCGAATACGACGCGCGGATCGTGGCGCGACTGGGTGAGCTGCACGAACGATTCGCCCCGCTGCTCGCGGAATTCGTCGAGCTGGCACCGCGTCTGGCGCAGTACCCGGACCGGTTCGACGGGGCCCTGGCGAAGATCCGCTCCGGCGATCCGGCCTGGCTGGCCCGGCCGCTGGTCGACAGCTATCACACCGTGTGGTTCGAACTGCACGAGGAATTGATCGGTCTCGGTGGTATATCCCGGGTGCGGGAAGAGGCGGCGGGGAGGGCCGAGTGAGCGCTGCCGGTCACCCGTCTGTTCTCCCGCTGGGCCCCGCGACCACCGCGGGCCCGGAGCTGCTGGGCGGTAAAGCCTGGAGCCTGCAGCGGATGTCGGCGCTCGGGATCCCGGTCCCACCGGCGTTCGTCATCACCACCGAGGTCGGCCGGCGAATGCGCGGCGCGGGGGAGCCGCTACCTGCCGAAGTATGGGATGCGGTGCCCGCCGCTGTGGCGGAGTTGGAGACGGCCACCGGCCGTCGCTTCGGAGCCGGGCCGCGGCCGCTTCTCGTCTCGGTCCGCTCGGGCGCGGCGACCAGTATGCCCGGGATGATGGATACGGTGCTCGATCTGGGAATGAACGGCGAGGTCGAACGGGCACTGGCCGATCAGTCCGGGGATACCGCGTTCGCCGCTGATACTCATCGCCGGTTCCGTGGACAATTCGAGAAGGTGGTCGGCCGGTCTCCGGTCACCGACCCGTGGGAGCAGTTGCGTCGCGCGATCGAGGCGGTGATGGATTCCTGGCATTCACCGCGAGCTATCGGATATCGCGAGAGCCGTGGTCTGTCACACGACGGCGGGACAGCGGTCACCGTGCAGGCGATGGTTTTCGGCAACCTCGACGACCGTTCGGGGACCGGCGTGCTGTTCACCCGCAATCCGCTGTCCGGCGATCCCGAACCCTACGGTGAGTGGCTGCCGCGTGGCCAGGGCGAGGATGTGGTGTCCGGCCGCGCCGACGCGCTCGCACTCGCGGAGCTCGCCGCCGATATGCCGGAGGTGTACACCGACTTGCTCGCCGCCGCGGCCCGGCTGGAAGCCGACGCCCGCGACGTGCAGGATATCGAGTTCACGGTGGAGAGCGGCAACCTGTGGCTGCTGCAGTCACGGGTGGCCAAACGCACCCCGGAAGCCGCGATCCGGCATGCGGTACTGCTCCGGCAGGCCGGTCTGATCACGGACGGCGAAGCGCTCGACCGGGTGACACCCGAGCAGGTGCGCGCCACACTGCACCCGCGGCTCGACCGCGCCGAACTGACCGCGACCACCGCGGTGGCAACCGGCAAACCGGCGAGTCCGGGTATCGCCACCGGTCGCGTCGTCATCGACTCCGGCGAAGCCGAGGAACGCGCGGACCGGGGTGAAGCGGTGATCCTGGCCAGGCCCACCACCGACCCGGATGATGTGATGGCCATGTCGGTGGCCGCGGCGGTGATCACCGAACTCGGTGGGTCGACCTCGCACGCGGCGGTGGTCTGCCGGGAGATGGCCGTACCGTGCGTGGTCGGTTGCGGTACCGGAACACTCACCGCGCTGGCCGGACAGACTGTCACCGTCGACGCGACGGCCGGAGCGGTATATCCCGGCGAGCTCACCGTCATCTCCGGCACACCGGCCGACGATCCCGATATCGCGCTGCTCACCAGCTGGGCACGTGCGGAATCCCCCTCCGGCGCACCGGGTTCGCTACCCGATCTGCTGCTGCGACGCAAAATGGAGAAAGTTCGATGAGCACCCGCGAAATCGTCGAGGAAACTCTCGACAACACGACGATCGATCCCGCGGTCACCTGGACCACCGGCAATGTCGCGGAGGCGTTTCCGGGTGTGTTCACCACACTGGGCTTCACCTTCGTCAACGCGTCGGTGGAGTTGGCGACCCGCACCACCTTCCGGAATCTTGGGGTCCTCACCGGGAAACAGGTCTGTGTTCCCGATCAGCCGGAGGACATGTTCTGGACATTGTTCGCCGGGCGGGCCGCGGCAAATATCGATAAGTTCCGGGAGATCGCGAACATCACCCCCGGTACCTCGGCGACGGCGGTGGAACAGCAGCTCTTCGGGTATGTGCGGCCGGAGACAGTCGACGCGAACAGTGCCCGGCGCTATCCCGTCATCATGGTGAAAGCACCGGCGGCGGTGCTGCGGTTACCCAAGCGCCATGACGCCGAATTCGCCGGACTGCGCCGCTGGCGCCTCGCGCATCTGGACGGTATCGATACACTCGATCACGCGGGATGCGTCGCCCTGCTCGACGACGCGCGACAGCGTTTCCAGCGCATGCTGACCGCGCATATGCTCGTCGCGTTCGTCAGCTCCGGGCTCGCGGACCGGGTCACCGATATGCTGGCCGGACTCGATCTGGCCCACCTCGCACCGGCGCTGCTGTCCGGGGTCGGCTCGGACGAGAGCGAGATCGCGCACGATCTGTGGGCGCTGGCGCACGACGAGATCGGGCTGCGCGAATTCACCGACCGGCACGGCTACCACGGCAACAACGAGGGACAGCTGTCCGGTGTCACCTGGCGCGAGGACCCCACCCCGGTACTCAACCGGCTCGCCGACTACCGGGCCGTCCCCGCGGACAGCCCACGGGCGCCGCGCAATCGGACCCGGGAGCAGATCGAGACCCGGCAGCGTGCCCTTGCCGAGCTGCAGGCGGCTCTGCCCCGGCGTAAGCGCCGCGGCGCGGCCCGGTACGTGCGGTGGGCGGCCCGCTGGATCGCCCTGCGCGAACAGGGCAAGGCCGGGTACCTGCTGACCTTCGATATCGCCCGGGCCGCCATGCGGCGGCAGGGCGCCCTGCTGGTCGAAGCGGGCGTGATCGACCATATCGACGACGTCTTCCACCTGTCCTACGACGAGGTGTGCGCGGGGGTCACCGGTGACCGGCGCGCAGTGGTCGCGGCTCGCCGGGCCGAGTACGACCGGCGTTGCGAGTATCGGCTGCCGCAGGCCTGGGCCGGTATACCGCAGCTGATCGAGGCCGGGGAGACCGAGGCCCCCGCCCTGGATGTTTCCAGCGTCGTGGCCGGTGTCGCGGCCAGTGGCGGTGTGGTGGAGGGCCGGGCCCGGGTGGTCCGCGATCCGTCGACCACCGAACTCGACGACGGCGACATCCTCGTCTGCGAGACGACCGACCCGAGCTGGGTGTCGATGTTCCACGTGGCCGCCGGCGTCGTCACCGACTACGGCGGGCTGCTCAGCCACGGGCCGATCGTCGCCCGCGAACTCGGAATCCCCTGTGTCTGCGGTACCGAGAACGGCAGCTACCGGATCCGCGACGGCCAGCATATTCGCCTGGACGGCGATGCGGGCACTGTCACCGTCCTCGGATGAGCGCGACGGTGCGGTATCGGGACAGCCCCTCCGGCCGGTCGGGCGGGCCCGGTGCG
>JABFXT010000467.1 GCA_013361595.1 Nocardia sp.
CAGCGGCCCGACTCCAGGTCCCACTGCCAGCCGTGCAGATTGCAGGTCAGCGTGTTGCCGTCCACCACACCGAATTTCGACAGATCCGCCTTCAGGTGCGGGCAGCGGCGCTGGATCTCCCAACCGGCCACCTCCACCGACGCCGAATCGTCGTGTGCCTCGGAGAACCAGCCGTCGGCGTAGGCGATCCGTTCGTCGGTGAGGCATTTGAAGAAGGTGTACAGGTATTCGTTGTATCCGCCGATCCGCCAGGCCTCGAAGCGGGTGGACAGGAAGATCGTGTTCACCCAGTCCGGTTCCTGATCGCGCAGCACCGTTCGCACCAGTTCCGGCGCGATCCGGAATCCGTAGCGGTACCGGCCCTCGCCCTCGAGGGGCGCCCGCACCGTCCGCTTCGGGAAGTCCAGGACCACGGTCTCCTCGCCGACGACCAAGCCCACCGGGTAGCCGATCCCGTCGCAGATCAGATCGCTCTGCGCCATGATCGGTTCGAACAGGGCCCGCAGCGGTTCGAGCAGCGGTTCACCTTCGGCCGGCGCCCAGGTCTTCTTCTCGGCGACCAGTACCGGCGCCAACCGCTGCGCCATCTTCTCGATATAGGCGGCCTTATCGCTCCAGACCGTCGCCGGATCGTAGGGGTGGGAGAGGTCGAGCTCGCCACCGTGCACAACGGCGGTGGAGCCCGGCACCATCAACAGCCCACGATCGTGACCGTGCTCCCGCATCTGCTCGAGGAAGACCATCTGGTCGGGGAAGATATTGCCCTCGTCACCGTGATCGTCGTTGAGATAGCGCAGTTCGTCGTCGAGGAAAACCGGCGGTCCGGCGGACGGGACCACCCAGGTGGCGCCGACCTGCTCGATATAGCTGCGGGCCCGGTCCATTCCGCGCTGCCGCTTCTGCTTGCCGAAATTCGATTTCGTGCGGGCCGGGATGTCGTAGACCATCGGATACCAGATCGCACCCGAGTACTGGAGCAGATGGATATCGATCCTGCCGAACGCGTCGTGCAGCACATCCATATCGACCGGCCGCGCGTCGATCATATTGAAACAGGTGGTTTCACCGTCGGAAACTATCAACCCGGAATCACCGATCGGGCCGTCCGCGGGAGCGCGCAGCGCGACGATCATGATCTCCAGTTCGGCGTCCGGATCACCACCACCGTTCCCCATCGAGCCGTTGATCTTGTGTTTGACCGAATCCTCGGTCTCGATGAATTTATGGAAACCGAGTTTCTCCAGCTCACGGCGCAGATCCGGCACCGGGTAGTCGGGCAGCAGAACGGTGGCGTCCTTGTTCACGTACTCGGCCAGATGCGTGGCGTCGAAATGATCGCGGTGCAGATGCGATACATACAGGAAATCGCAGTTGCCCAGTTCCTCCCAGTCGAGCTGGGTGTTGTCCGGGAAAGGGAACCAGGACCCGAAGTACGCGGGGTTCATCCACGGATCGCATAGGATCGAACCGGCCGCCGTGCCGATATGGAATCCCGCATGTCCGACGCTGGTGATCTGCACGAGCTCGCTCCTCCTGACCGTTTACGGCCTTCCAGGGTAGTGCGTCAGGACGAGATATCCCCGATGCAGTATCCGTCATCACCCTGTTCGAGTAGAAATGTCCGGTTCGCAGTGATTCCCGACGCATTCGTCACCGGCACCGCGACAGCCATATATCCGGTCGTCAACGGCTGAGAACTGATCTGTTGATCGGTGAACCCGGTGATCCCGTCGAGGGTACCGGGATTCTGTGCCAGCGGCGCGGGCACCGGCGCGCCGCCGGCCTCCGGATCCCAGGTGGCCGGGCTCGCCGCGCAGACCAGCGGATGCCGGTCTTCCCGGTCGGCGGGATCCAACGGCTGACCGATGGTGCGGGCCAGATAGCGGCGCACGGTGTGCCGGGCGTCGGCGGCGTCGAAGACCGGTTCCACACCCGCGGCCGAAACCCGGCCGCAGGCATACCCGTCGGCCACCCCGAGCTCGTCGGCGGTGACCGTGGTCACGCCGTCGGTCCAGGTGAGCGTGCCGTCCACCGCCGAACCCGGCTGAGCGAGCGCGTTCAACACCGGGTCGGGGTCGGCGTACATGGTCTGCACGGTGAGCGGCGGGATGGTCCAGCAGGATTCCTGCAGCGTCGCGATATCGCCGGAACGCAGATCCGCGGCGAACCGCCGCAGGGCGGGAGCGGCGCCGGGAACTCCGGGGACCGCGCCGACAACCGGCGCGTCGGCCGGGACCGGCGGCAGCGCGGGAACGTCCGACGGCACTCCCCCGGGCGCGGCCTGCTCCGTGCTCGTCGTGTCGCCCCCGGCTGCCTGCGCCGGTGCACTCCCCGGATCGTCGCCCGGGATCCCGGAAACGGAATCACATCCGGTACCCAGCAGCATCCCGGATACGGCGAGCCCCACGGCAAGAGCCCGAACCCGGGCGCTTCGCCCGGTCTCACGGCCGGTTCGGCACAACGGTACGGGGCGGGCGCGTTCCACTTCGACGATCACCTTTCCTGCGGTACATACGAGTTCGGCCGATACACCGGGGTATCACCGAGCCGCGACGGCCCGGGATCCGGCGGCCCGGAGGCACGCGCGGCGGGCCGGACGCTGCCGGTCATCATGGCAGCGACTACGCTAGCGGACTTGTGGAACCCGTCTACCGGACGATCATCGGGCTGGCCCGGACCGTCTTCTTCCTCGAAGGCCTGAAGTTCACCGTTACCGGCGACGAGAACATTCCCGCCTCCGGTGGCGCGGTACTGGCGGTCAACCACACCGGATACATGGACTTCACCTACGCGGGACTGCCGGTGCGCACCCCCAAGCGGTATATCCGGTTCATGGCCAAGAGCGAGGTCTTCGACAACAAGATCTCCGGGCCGATCATGCGAGCCCTCAAACACATTCCGGTGGACCGGGCCGCGGGCGCCGATTCCTACCGGTCCGCCTTGGAATATCTGCGGCGCGGCGAACTGGTCGGCGTATACCCCGAAGCCACCATCAGCCGCAGCTTCGAGATCAAGGACCTGAAATCGGGCGCGGCCCGGATGGCGCTCGAAGCGGATGTGCCGATCATCCCGATCGTCATCTGGGGCGCACAGCGAGTGTGGACCAAGGGTCACCCGAAACGGCTGGGCCGCACCAACACCCCCATCTTCATCGCGGTCGGCGAACCCATCCAGCCCTATGAACCCGCGGCCGACCTCACCGCCGAATTGAAGACGACCATGCAGGAACTGCTACGCGGACTGCAGGAGAACTACCCACACGAACCCGGCGCCTACTGGGTTCCGGCCCGGCTCGGGGGTAGTGCGCCTACCCTGGAAGAAGCCGACGCGATGGACGCCGCCGAGACCGCGGAACGAGCCGCCCGCAAACGAGCCGAACTCGCCGACCGAGACGACTCCGACGCCTGACCGAACCCGGCAGCAGCCGCGCAAGGCCGGAGCGAACGCGGGGGTACGCAGGCAGCGCACGATGCGCGCAAGGCGCCCCCGCCGCGGAAGGTCAGCCGAGAAAGCGGGAAACCGCAGGTAGTGAGCAGGAGTTGCGATGGCGCGGGAGCCGGTTTTCGATATTCTGGCCGGGCTGGTGCACACGGTTTTCTTCGCACAGGGCGTGCGCATCGACATCGGCGGCCAAGAACACGTGCCGCGCACGGGCGGCGCCGTCCTGGCGGTGAACCACACTTCCTACCTGGACTTCATGGAAGTCGGCGTCGTGGGACGCCGATCCGGCCGCAATGTGCGATACATGATGAAAGCCGAACTCGAACACGGCGTCGTGGGCTTCCTGATGAAACACTGCAAGGCGATCGGCGTCGACCGCACCGCGGGCGCGGAATCGTTCGGCCGGGCGGTCGAAGCCCTACGCGACGGGGAACTGGTCGTGGTCTACCCGGAAGCCACCATCAGCCGCAGCTTCGAACTGAAAGAATTCAAATCGGGTGCGGCCCGGATGGCGCTCGAAGCAGATGTGCCGATCGTGCCGCTCGCCATCTGGGGCGCCCACCGCATCTGGACCAAGGGCTTCCCGAAACAACTGGGCCGCCACAATTTCCCGGTCCACATCCGCATCGGGGAACCGCTGCCGGCCACCGGCTCGGCCGACGAAGTGACAACAGCGCTGCGTGGGCGGATGAGCGCACTTCTGACAGCGGCACAAGACGGTTACCCGATGCCGGCCGGCCGACCGTGGGTACCGGCTCGGCTGGGCGGTAGTGCGCCGACACTTGAACAGGCCGCGGTGCTGGAAGCCGAGGAATACGCGCGCCGGCGGGTTCAGCGGCCCTGAAGAAGCGGGCCTCATATCCGAGCCGGACGCGTGTCGCTGTCCGCGCCGGACGCGTTTCCCTCCCTGTCGAGCCGGCCGTGCTCACCTCTCGACCGTGCCGGGGGCGTTTCCCGTTCCGTCCGAGCCAGGGCGCGCAACTCCCGGCCGAGCCAGACCGCACGCCTCCCAGCTGAGCCGAACCCGCGCCCCACTCGACCGAGCCGGACGCGTTTCCCTTCCGCCCGAGCAAGATGCGCACGTCCTCCCAGCTGAGCCGGACACGCGGCCCTTCCCGACCGCGCCGGACACGCATACCCCCGGCCGCGCCGGATGCGCGCCCATCTGAGCCGGACGCGCGCACCTCTCGGCCACGC
>JABFXT010000503.1 GCA_013361595.1 Nocardia sp.
CCCGGATATGCGCGATACGGGCCAGCCGCTGGTGCCGGGCGGTGAGCCGATCATCGGGATCGGCGATCTCGGCTTCCGCCGAGGTCTCGGCGGCGAGCAGTCCGTCCAGCTCCGCCCGGAGACGATCGCGGGCGTGCGTGGTGAGCCAGATGGGTGAGCCGGTGGTCATATCCGTCCTACGGGTTCGATCGGAGAGGTGGTTCGGCCGTCGGGGCGGCGGAGGAGAGGAGCCGCCCCGACGGCGGAAACTCCGTGGAGCCGGGTACCTACGAACACCGGCTCCACGGATGGGGAAATGGCCGAGGGGTCAGCCGGGTGCCGGGCTCCCCACCCGATCCCGTGCTGCTCGTTCGCGGTCGAGCCGACCCGGTACGCGCGCCATGCTCACCTCCGACGTCGAACGATGCGCTGTCCCAGCCATCATGACCCGGGCGGTGCCGCCGGCGCATGTCCGAACAGAACAGTTTCGGTCCTACGAATTGTGCGGTTGGCACAGCGGCCGGGTTATTCGTCCTCGAACGCGGCGAGGTCGATGGTCATGGCCAGCCGGGTGCGGGCGTCCTCGAGGTCGAGGACGGTGACCTCACGCATCTTGCGCAACCTGTTGCGCACGGTGTTCGGATGGACACCGAGCCGGGTGGCGGCAGCGACCGGATCGCCCTGCGCGTCGAGCCATGCCCGCAGAGTCGCGATATGGTCCGTGGCATGCTCGCGGTCGTATCGGCGCAGTTCCGCGATCGGACCGCGCGCGGGAATCCGGCCGGCCCGGGCGGCCGTCCGCAACCGTTGCAGCAGGATCTCACCCCAGGATTCGTCGTAGGCCGGGACGGCGATATCGGTGGTCCCTTGTTCGTGCAGGGCCAGGCATTCGTCCGCTTCCTGGCGGGAGGCGGGCAGATCGGTCGGCGTGGCGGGTCCGCCGATGCCGGCCGAAACAGTCACCCTGCGCGGCAGCGCGGCGCGCAGCGCGCCGACCCAGTCGCGGGCCACCCGGACCCGTTCGCCGGGCAGGATGGTGTACACGGTGTTGCCCGAGAGGGTGCTGCGGCCCGGGCGCGACCAGCCGAAGCCGAAGGTGGCCTGTTCGAAGGCGAGCAGCAGTCCGGCGTGCCGCTGCGCCTCGACCTGGGCCCGGATCGCGACGACCCGTAACGGCGCCGGCGCCAATCCGAGCCGTCCGACCACTGTCGCGGCATCCGGGCTGCCCTCCAGCAGCCGGATCACCAGATCCGATTCCACCTGACGTTCCAGGTCCGCGCTCGCCCGCGACCGCAGCAGATGCAGGGCCACCGTCCGGGCGCCGTCGGCCAGTGCCGTCCGCCGCGCGGCGGGCAACGGCGTCGCGCAGGCGACCCATACCGAACCGAGCAGCTCCCGGCCCACCCGCACCGCGACCACCATCCGGCCCTCGAACCCGTGCCCGGAGTCCGGTTCCACGAACACGGGTTCGTCGGAGCTCGCGAGATGCGTGGCGATACCCCGGGATTCGAACAACGCTCGGAGGGAATCGGGCTGTTGCCGCTGGAGCACCGTTTCGGCGAGGGCCCGATCGGCTCCTCGCCGGAGTGTGGAATGGGCCAGAACGCGCGACAACGTATCTTCTATGGTCACCGCCCCGTCGACCGCGACGGCCAAACTGTCCGCCACCGCGAACAGGTCCGTGGGGCCGCGTCCCGACGCGGTTTCGCGCCCCTCCAGGACCAACCCGTAGACGACTCCGGCGAGCTGGCTCCAGGACACGGCGGGATCGACCACCAGCACGGCGACTCCGTCGTCCGCTCCGGCCTGCTCCTGTTCGGAATCGGCGTCGCCGCGCACCAGTACGGCGACCGCTTTCGCTGCCCGTGCCCCGGCCACCGCTTCGCGCACCGAACCGGCACCGACGGCGAGGAAGATATCGCCGGTCGTTTCCTCCGAGCCGGTGGCGTCGAATATCGCGACACTGCCGATCATGGTCGCCCGCGGAACCGGGCAGTGGCGCAACCGCACGCCGTACCCGCCCAGCACGTTGACAAGATGGTCCAACCGCACCATGAACGACTCCTGTTCACCCTGGTCCAGCCACCGTAGCCGCCGACCCACAGCCGCTCGGACTCGGCGGGACGCGCCCGCTCGATTTCCGGCGCGTCCGGGCGGCCGTCCCGTTCGGCACGCCCGCGGCGTGCACCGGAGCTACGCGGTCGTGGCGCGCTGGCGCAGTATTCCGGCCGAGTGCGCCGCGCGCAGCCAGTCCGGGAACTCCTGGAGCAGCCGGTGGTAGAGGTCGGCGTCGGTCAGTGTGTCGATATCGTCGACGGAGAAGAAACCGGCATTGTCGACGCGACGACCGGTCATGGTGTCCAGATCGTGCAGGAGTCCGTAGTCGGCGTGGCCGAGGCCGATGAACTGCCAGAACGCGGGTAGCGCGGAGGCTTCCCGCAGGAGAGCGGTGATCTTCGCCTTCTCCCGGAAGCCGCCGTCGGTGAAGAACAGGACCAGGGTCGGTTCGCTGCGGCGGTTCGCCGAGGCGATGATCTCGCGCATGACGGGAACTTCGTTGTTGGAACCGCCGATCTCGGCGTAGTCGATGCCGCCGTGGCGGCCGCGCAGATGCAGGTATTCGGCGGACCATTCGTCCACGCGATCCACGGTGATCTCGGGCAGCCGGGCGTAATCGGCGGCGTAGAGGTAGGGCTCGAGGCGGCCGTCGTCGGCGAGCTGGATCGCGACCGGGACGACGCGTTCGACGACGCGTTGTACGGTTCCGCCGGTGTAGAGGCGTCGCATACTGCCTGTTTTGTCGATGACCAGGACTACCCGGGCCCGCACCCCGCCCGCGCCCTTGCCGAGCAGTACCTTCGCGATCTCATGTTTGCGGAGATCGAGTTTCGCGCGTTTCTCCAGTGACAGTTTCGCTTCGCCGCGGACGGTCCGCACTGTGGTCGACGGTGACACGTCCGCGGGACCGCTCGGCCGCGATACCGTCGCGGGTTCCTCGTGCGCGACGACTCCGTGATCGGCCGCCGAACCCGCCAGACCGTTCGCGTACCCCTGGCCGACAGCTCGGATCTTCCAGCTGCCCGCTCGGCGGTAGATCTCGACGGCGACGACGGTGTTCTCGCGGCCGAGGTGTTCCATCCGGTATTCGTAGATTCGGTTACCGGCCCCGTCGGTCACCGTCGCGACGGGTGCGGGCAGCCGGCCGAACACGGTGCCCGGTGCGTCGAGGGCGACCACCACGCGGATCTGCGCGATATCCCGCGAGACCGCACCGAGGCGGATCTCCAGCACACCGGGCGAGCCTGCGGCCCCCGGCCGGAGCCGGATCCCGGGGCCGGACGGTCGGCCGGAGCATACGAAATCGGCATTCGAGCGCACCGTCCCCTCATCCGTCACCGCGAAGGCGACGAGATCCGCCGCCGCGGCGACCGCCACCGAGATCGACAACTCGGTGGCGGTGAGAGGGCCGTTCCGGCCCTTGTCGAGCTGCGTTGTCACCGTGTGTCCCTTCGCCCGCAGAGTTGTTCCACCCGAGGGACAATCGTCGCATCCGCGTGATCTGTTGCCGGTCGGGACGCCCGGTGGTCGAGGGGACGCGCGGGTGCCGGCCCCACGCCCGCGCCTGCCGCGGCGGTGCGTCAGCCGGCGACCGATGCCATCCAGTCCAGGACGGCGGCCCGGTAGTCGCCGGTATTGCGCGCGAGATTCACCGAATGCCCGCTGCCGGGCAAGACGAAGGTACGTAGTCGCGCGGCCGGGGAGAAATGCGGTGCCTCGGCGGCCTGGAGGGTCGCGGTATCGGCGCAGATCCGGGAGCACAGCACATCGTCGCTGCCATTGACCACGAGCACGGGGGCGGTGATCTCGGTGGACATGGGCGGCAGGGTGGAGGTCAGGCCGTCCGGATACTCGGTCGCCGCGAAAACGTCCTTGGTCGCTTCGTCCACCGCGACGACCTCGGGGTCGGAGGTGGCGGGTGAGTGGAACGACCGGGCGCGGGTGCCGGGCCGGGTGGTGAGATACCCGGCGTCGTAACCGCGCCCGGTGAACGCGGCATCCTGCTCGGCCGGTCGATAGGTACCGACGATGCCGAGCGCGCCCGGAATGTTCAGCCCGTGTGAATAACCGGTGAGCAGTACGCCGTCGACATCGTGGTGGGTCGTCGCCTCCAATACGGCCACACCGGAACTGAGCGAATGCCCGCCGGTGACGATCTTGTCGAACGGCTGTGCGCCCATCGACCCGGCGCGCAGGGCTCCGACGATCTCGTGCAGTGTCTGCGCGTCCCCGGTCGCTGTCACGCCGGTACTCGCCGGACGGGTGCTCGCGCCGGTACCGAGCCGATCGATCACCAGGGTCGCGTAACCGGCCGCGTTCATCGCGCGGCGGAAGTTGTAGGTCTGCGGGGCGTGCGGGAAATCCCAATAGGTGGAGTTGTAGTTGGATCCGGGCATCAGCACCATGACCGTGCCGGTTTCGCCACCGGCCGGTGTGCACAGCGTCGTCGCGACGGTGCCGCCGCCGCTCGCCGGAAACGGCACAGCCGCACAGTTCCCGGGGTCCGGCTCGTCGGCCTGCGCCGCGGTGGGCGCGACCAGCGCGAGCGCGGTCACCGCGGCGGCGACCAGCAGGCTGAGCACCAGCGAGACCATCAGCT
>JABFXT010000053.1 GCA_013361595.1 Nocardia sp.
GTCCGCCCCGCGCACCGCGCGTTCGTCGAAATAGGGGCGCACCCAGGTCCACATCCTGCACTTCGCGCAGGAAGATATCGCCGCCGGTGGGACCGATACCCTTGAACTGCTGGATCAGCTCGGCCGCCCGGCCGGTGTCGTGGCCGGCTTCTTCGGCGAGTTTTCGCAGGTCACCGTGATATTTTTCGATCGCGGTGGTGGCGGCCTCACCCAGCTGCGAGGCAGTGCTCTCGTCGTAGCGACGGTAGTGCCCGCGGCCGAGTGCGTCGACCAGGTCCTGCCAGTCGGCGTCCGCGACCTTCCGCGCGGTGCGGTAGCCGCTGTCCACCAGTTCGGTCGTCGCGGCGATCGCGATATCGGCGGAGATCCGGGCGCTCAGCAGATCGGTGAGCATCAGCAACTGGAACAGCGGGGCCGGTTTGTCGTCGAGGGCGATCCCGGCTTCGGCGGCATAGGTGGTACCCGCCCGGTCGAGCAGTGCGCGCACAACGTCTCGGTTGCTCATCGGTCCTCCTCTCGTGCTCGCGCGTACCCTCCTGCGCCCGATTCACACCTCGCGCCCGGCGGGTCCGGCCGCCCACTCATCGCGCACCTCGGTCAGCGACCGAACTCCGCGGTCGCCACGGTCCGGGCGCGGGCCTGATCACTGAGCGCGAAGCCGAGCCCCGGGCGTTCGGAGAGATGCATCCGGCCGTCGTTCCACTCCCGGCCGCCGCCGATCGCCCCTCCCCCGGACCTATCCGGACCCGGCGGGTGGGAGATCAGCCATGAGCCCCCACGAAATCGCTACCGCCCGGGGACGCGGTGACCGTATCGGCCTCGCTGACCAGCCACTGCCCGCAGACACAACGCCAGTAGCGCACCGCGCCGTGCTCGGAGATCAAACCGGGGGCGGGCCAGGAACATGCGGAACAGGTGATGGTCATGCCCTGAAGTCTGCTGTAATGGTTCTGTGCATTTCAACCCTTACGGTGGCCTGGCGGCCGAACTCGCGGCACGGCTGGTCAACGCGCCGCCGGACGAGAATCTGACCGCCCTGCTGGAGGAGGCCGGGTACACACCGATCGGCCCGATGAGCTGCCGGCAGGCGGCCGAGCTGCGCCACTGGACCGGCCGCCTGGACGCCGTGTTCCGGGCGCCCGGCGTCGACGCGATCAATGCGCTCCTGGCCGAGACCACGAGCCGCCCCTATATCTCGACCCACGACGGTCGCGCACCACACCTGCACTACGCGGCCGAGAGCGCGCCGATCGACGAGCGGGTCAAGGCCTATACGGCCGCCGGGCTCGCCGAGCTCTACTGCGCGGCGCCCGGCCGGATCGGCCGGTGCGGGCGCGCGGACTGCCCGCGTGTATTCATCGACACCTCCCGTAACGGCCGCCGCCGCTTCTGCTCCGAACGGTGCGCCAACCGGGTCAATGTGGCCAGGCACCGGGCCCGGGCGGCCCGGGGCGCCGCGTGATCACGGCACCGCGGGCAAACCGCGATCACGGGGCGGGCATCGCCTCGAGCACGTTCTCCGGCGACATCGTGGGTGTACAGGAGAGCAGGGTGAACCCCGAATCGGCGAGCAGGGCCCGGTATTCGGATTCGGTACGTTCCCGGCCGCCGGTGTTCACCAGCATCTCGAGATCGATGAAGTTGCCCGGATGTGGGCGACTCCGCTCGGGGAGCACGAGTTCGATCACGAGCAGCCGGGCCGTCGGCGGCATCGCCGCGCGGATCACGCGCAGGATCTGCCCCGCCTCTTCGGCCGACCAATCGTGCAGGATGTGTTTGAGCAGGTAGGCGTCCGCACCGGCGGGGACGGTCTCGAAGAACGATCCTCCGACCGCGGTACACCGGCCGGTCACACCCGCCTCCGCCCGCACAGCCGGAGCATCGGCCACGACCTCGGGCAGATCGAACAGGATCCCGGTACAGTCCGGCACCCGGCGCAGTATCTCCGACAGCAGCGCGCCCCGGCCGCCGCCGATATCGACGATCGACCGGTAGCGGCCGAAATCGTGCGCCGCGAGCACCGCGTTCTGTCCGAGCCCGGCGATATCGGCCATTGCACGGTCGAACAGCTCGCCGAGTTCACGGTCGGTACGGATCAGTTCGAAGAACATCTGGGCGGGCACGGCCGGTGCGCCGGTACGGACCGCGTCCACCAGATGGGTCCAGTGGTCGCGATGGATCGGGCAGCCGTAGAAAAGCACCGCGTCCCGCAGCGGTACGGGTGCGTCCCGGCGCAGTGCCCGGGCCGTCGGCGTCAGCGTATAACGGCCGTCGCGGCGCCGGGCGAAGATACCGTGCGCGATCAGCAGGCGCAGCAGCCGGTGCAGCGCGTCGGGATCCGCCCCGACCGCCCGGGCGAGGTCGGTACCGTCGCGCGGCCCGTCGGCGAGAGCGCCCGCGATATCCAGGGCGGCGGCCGCGTGGATCGCCTGGGACAGCCAGCCCGCGGCGACCATTTCGAGCAGCGCGAAATGACCGGGTACCAACCGCCGATGTACCCCGGCCAGCCCGTCCCGGACCCGCTCCACCGCGCGGACGACGGCCCGCGGCGGTGTCTTCCTTCGATCGGAGAGCATCGCGACTCCCTGTCGTGGACCGGTTATCCGCCTGAGACTACGACCTCACGCGGACGGGTCCGGGCAACGGCAGCACCGTGTCGGCCCCGGGACCGCGCCGGTTATTCGATATCGCTGTGCTCCCCCGACCGCGGCAGATGAACGAGAATCAACCCCACCGCGGCGATCAGGAAATTCTGGAGCGCGGCCGACGACGCGTTCACATCATCATTGGCCCACATCCGGAACCATTCGCCGCCGACGGTGAGAAAACCGCCGGCGAACAGCAGGACCGCCATGGTCCAGCCCAGGCTCGACAATTTCGCGGCGGTACCCGCGACGGCCGCCCGGCCGAACAGGGCACGCGCCCAGACGATCGCCGCCGCGAGGAGGACGAACGCGATCAGGAATTCCCAGCCGACGATGCAGATATAGGCGACGAGCGCCACGGTCCCGTTGCCGATCGCCCGCCAATCGGTTCCCGGATTGTGGATGGTCTGCTCCATCGACAACACCGCGGCGACACCCCGGCGATTGGTCTCCGTATCGGTGCAGTTGGTTATCGCGACGAGCAGATAGTAGAAGCCGGTGATGGCGGCGAGCACGGCGACCGCCGACTCCCGGCCACCGAGCAGATCGAGAAAACCGTTGCGACGCCGGGCCTTCGGGGTCGGCGCCGGATCCGTTGTGGTCGACATCCGGGGATCATGTCCTATCCCCCGATCCCCCACAACGCGACCTGTTCCCCGGGCCGGGGGCTGCGCCTCCCTCATCGACGCGCAGCCCGGCAACCGCTACCGCACCTCCGGGACCGTCGGGGTTCCCCGGACCCGTTCGACACGTCCGACCAGCAGCACGTAGGACGCGATCCCCAGCACCGTCACGACGGTCATATAGACGAAGGCGGGAGCGAAACTCGCATCGGTGACCAGGAACCCGATCACGATCGGGGTGGCGATACCGGAGAGGTTGCCGATGAAGTTGAACATTCCGCCGGTCATTCCGATGAGCCGCTCCGGGGCCAGCGCCGAGACGAGTGACCAGGTGATGGAGGCCAAGCCGTTGCCGAAGAACGCCACGGAGAGGAACACGATCACCAGCGCGGTCGAATCGGTGAAGTTCGCGCCGATCAGGGTGGTACTCAGCAGCAGACCCGCGACGATCGGGCCTTTCCGGGCGATACCGAGCGAAACACCGCGCCGCAGCAGGAAATCGGAGAAGACACCGGAGAAGAGCACGCCGATCACCGCGGCGATGAACGGCAAGGAGGCGAGGAACCCGGACTTGATGTAGTCCATCCCGCGATACTTCACCAGATAGGTCGGAAACCAGGTGAGAAAGAACCACAGTGTGGAGGTGAGGCAGAACTGCCCGAGGTACACACCCCACAGTTTCCGGCGCCCGAGTACCGTGGCGATATCGCTTGTGGTCACCCGGGTACGTTCGGGCCGCGAAGCGGTCAGGTCGACCAGACCGCCACCTTCACGGATATGCGCGATTTCCGCCTCGTTGGCCCGCGATTCGCGCGGTTCGCGGTAGACGAGGTACCAGACGAGCGCCCACAGCACACCGACACCACCGGTGAAGATGAACACCCAGTGCCAGCTCAGCACCGATTGCAGCCAGGACAGCACCGGAGTGAGCAGGGCGAGGCCGATGAACTGTCCCGAGGTGTAGAACCCGATGACCGAGGCACGTTCGCGTTCGGGGAACCACGCCGTCGCGACCCGGTTGTTGATCGGGTAGGCCGGCGCCTCGAAGACACCGACCAGCAGCCGGAGTGCGATGAGCGCGACGAAACCGCCGATGATGCCCATGAATACGGTCGCCAGCGACCACAGCAGCAGGCAGGCGGGATACAGGACCCGGGGCGGCACGCGGTCGACGAACCAGCCGCCCGGAATCTGTAGTGCCGCATAGGTCCAGCCGAACGCGGACAGCAGCAGACCCTGTTGCGCCGAGGACAGATCCATCTCGTCGGCGATGGCGGGCACCGCGATGGAGAGGTTCGCGCGGTCCATGTAGTTGATGACCACGGTCAGGAACAACATGACCGCGATGAGAATGCGGGCCTTACTGGC
>JABFXT010000120.1 GCA_013361595.1 Nocardia sp.
GTGCCTTTGAAACCGGTGCCGTAGATGATGACATCGACTTCGTGGTGGATCCCGTCGGCGGTGCGTACGCCCGTAGGGGTGATCTCGGTGATGGGGTTGGTCTCCACGGTGACGTTCGGCCGGCTCAGGGCGGGGAAGTAGTCGTTGGAGAAGAGGGCGCGTTTGCAGCCGGGGGCGTAGTCGGGGGTGAGTTTCTCGCGCAGGATCGGGTCGGGGACCTGGCGGGCGCGGTGGGCGTCGGCGACCTTCACCACGGGGGCCTGGATGCCCTGGAGGTCGGTGAGTGCCAGAGCCATGACCTCGAAGAACATCCACCAGCCGAAGCGTTCGGCCCAGCGGACCGGCGGAAGGTACTTGAACACGGCGTGGTGGCGGGGGGCGTAGGCGGCGTCGGCCTTGGGCAGCACCCAGGCGGCGGAACGCTGGAACAGGGTGAGGTGTTCGGCGAGCGGCTGGATGCGCGGGATGTACTGGATGGCGCTGGCGCCGGTGCCGATACAGGCGACGCGTTTCCCGGTGAGATCCGCGGAGTGATCCCATTCGGCGGAATGGAACGCGGGTCCGGTGAAGGTGTCGATACCGGGGATGTTCGGCATGGCGGGGCGGGAGAGCTGGCCGACGGCGGAGATCAGGACGTCGGCGGTGAGCTGTTCGCCGTCGGTGGTGCGGATCTGCCACTTCGCGGTGGTCTCGTCGTATTCGGCGTCGCTGATCTCGGTGCCGAAGCGGATGTGGCGTTCGAGATCGTATTTTCCGACCACACGGCGCATATAGGCGTGGATATCGGCCTGCTCGGAGAAGCGGCGGGGCCAATCGGAGCGCGGTTCGAACGACCAGGAGTACAGCGGGGACGGCACATCGCAGGCCGCGCCGGGGTAGGTGTTCTCGCGCCATACGCCGCCGAAGTCCTGGGCGCGCTCGAGGATGGTGAAATCCCGTACGCCCGACCGCAGCAGTTCCAGCCCCATACCGAGCCCGCCGAACCCGGCCCCGATGATGACGATCGACGGCGATGGCGTCGGCGATGACGATGACATGTTCTCAGCGTAGGTCCGGTGGGAGTCGGTCCGAAGGTAACTGAGGACAGTGAATAGAGATTTTCGGCCATCAAATGTGGCTGCGGGAGGCGATGCGCGTGCATTTGTAAGCAAGTGCTCGACTACTTCGGTGTTTCCGGCCGGAAATGCCGAAATCGGTGGTCCGCGGGCTCTGTAGCTGCGGATATTCATCCCATCAATGGGTCATGAACCGGGTCTGTGTCTCGTTTGGATGTCATTTCGTTATCTGACTTGGCGGCGGGCCGGATTCCCGGCTATCACAGTGGGGTGCTCGGCGGCGATGGCGCAGTGCCGGTGGCCCGCAGGGGGCGTCGCGGGCATTGCGTCCCATCCCGCCGTCGAGCGCCGATTGCGTTCTTCCTTCGACCCCGTGCCGACCGGTGTGCCGGGGAAATCCGCTCGTTTCCGTCGACCTTCACCATGCCTGCCTACTCCACGGTAGTGTTCGGCCTGTGATGTGAGTCATGTCCGTTCCTGTGTCTCACAGGACGCGATCGGACTCACCGCACCGTCGCCCGCCGCCCAGATGAGTTAGGGGTATTTCCGATGCTGAGCACCATGATGGACGACCAGCTGTCATTGGCCACGCTGCTGCGCTACGCGTCCACCTTCGTCGGTGATTCCACGGTGTCCACCTGGACCGGGGACGGGGTGCGCACCATGACCTATCGCGAGGTCGGCGCGGATTCGGCCCGGCTGGCCAATGCGCTGACCGATCTCGGCATCGGCGAGGGCGACCGGGTCGGCACCTTCATGTGGAACAACAACGAACATTTCCTCGCCTATATCGCCATTCCCGCGATGGGGGCGGTGCTGCACGCGCTGAACATCCGGCTCTCGGCCGAGCAGTTGATCTACGTCGCCAACCACGCCGAGGATCAGGTGGTGCTGGTGGACGGCAGCCTGGTCCCGCTGTTCGATCAGTACCTGCCGCAGCTGAAGACGGTCCGGCACGTGATCGTGGTCAACGGTGACGTCGCGACGGTGCACGCGCCGGCGGGCGTGACCGTGCACGACTACACCGACCTGTTGGCGAAATACCCCGCGGAATACGACTTCCCAGTGCTCGACGAGCGCACGGCCTCGTCGATGTGCTACACCTCCGGCACCACCGGCGACCCGAAGGGTGTCGTCTATTCGCACCGGTCCAATTGGTTGCACGCCATGCAGGCCACCACGCCCGCGTCGATGGGTATCCGCAACGACGACACCATGCTCGCCATCGTTCCGCTCTTCCACGCCAACGCGTGGGGGCTGCCGTACGTGGCGTTGATGTCCGGCGCGAATCTGCTCATGCCCGACCGATTCCTGCAGCCGGCGCCGCTGCTGGAGATGATGGAGGCGGTGCGGCCGACGTTCGTGGCGGCGGTGCCGACGATCTGGGGCGGGGTCCTCGCAGGGCTCGCCGCCGCCCCGCAGGACATCTCCTATCTGAGCCGGGTCGTGGTGGGCGGTGCGGCCGCGCCGCCGGCGATGATGAAGGCGTTCGAGGAGAAGCACGGTGTCCGGGTGATCCACGCGTGGGGGATGACCGAGACCTCGCCGCTGGGCAGTGTGGCGCAGCCGCCGCAGGGCGTGACCGGTGAGGATGTCTGGGCCTACCGGGTGACCCAGGGGCGGTTCCCGGCCGCGGTCTCGGCCCGGCTGGTGGGTGACGACGGCAATGTGGTGCCCAACGACGGCAGTTCCCTGGGCGAGGTGGAGGTCCGCGGTCCCTGGATCACGGCGTCCTACTATTCGCCCGACGGCTCGGACGTGGATCCGAGCAAGTTCGACGACGGCTGGCTGCGTACGGGTGATGTGGGAAAGATCAGCCCGGACGGCTATCTGACCCTCGTCGACCGGTCCAAGGACGTGATCAAGTCCGGCGGCGAATGGATCTCCTCGGTGGATCTGGAGAACGCGGTGATGGGCCACCCGGCGGTGGCCGAGGCGGCGGTGGTCGGTATTCCGGACGAGAAATGGGACGAGCGCCCGCTGGTGGCGATCGTGGTGGCCGAGGGCGCGACGGTGGAGCCGGAAGAGCTGCGGGAGTTCCTCGCGGACCGCTTCGCGAAATGGCAGCTGCCGGAATACTGGGCCTTCATCACCGAGGTGCCCAAGACCAGCGTGGGCAAATTCGACAAGAAGCGGCTGCGGGCCCAGCACGCGGACGGGGAGCTGACCGTCGCGACTGTTCGCTGACGGTTTCCTGGCCGTCGCACGCGGTCCCCGGCGCGAATTCGCGCCGGGGACCGGTGTTCTCAGCAGTTGCGCAGTTCCGGACTCTGGTTGAGCAACTGGTTGCGGGGACTGATGAACCGGCTGTAGGTCTCGCCGCCGACCGCCGACAGCGGGAACGCCGCCACCCGGTGGCAGTTCTGGAATGCCAGCTTCACGCCGAAATGCCGTTCCAGCCCGCCTCGGATGGCGTCCGAGGCCAGGGCGCGGAGCAGCTGACCGCGTGCCGTCTCGTCGGGCGGTGCCACCTCGTTGTCGGCGAATTCCGCGGTACCGGAACCCAGTTCGCTCGCGACCCGGCTCACGACCTCCCAGGCATAGGGCAGCGAGGTACGGACACATTCGACGAATTCGGCGTCGGTGACATCACCGCGTTCGGCACGTTCCAGCAGAGCGGTGGGGACATCTAAGGACACGGCGACCTCCTGGGGTCAACTCGTCTTCGGCTGGTGGTGCGGGAAGCCCGCGTGCAGATCTGCCGGGTCGAGTCTAATCGAAATTGGTTGTCAATAGCAGTGGAATCGGCGCGAAAGTCGTTAGAGGGGTGAAACTTTCGGCGGTAGCGAGCTCGTTGCCCGGCGGGCGGCTGAGGCCGGCGGGAGATGGGAAGAATGTCCCTTTCCGGGTCGTCCGCTCGTCATGAGGGTGGGGTTGCCGGGGGGTGTCCGTGCCGGGTCGGAGGGGGTGGGGCCGAAGCGCAAATATTACGAAAAAGGCAGTGTTCACAACTCGGCCGGAGGACTGTATTACCCATCTGAACTGGTCGTTTACCGAAAAGGTTGCGATATGGTCACGGGCCGGTAGAGTTACCGTCACAACGGATGCCGAAACGTTACGTTTACCCGGCTGGAGTAGCCGGATCCGCGTACGGCGTTCGTGACCCTGATGATCGGATAGCGAGGACGGACCTTTGGCGCACCATCGATTAGGCCCCAGCTCCATCACCGTTATGAGCCTGATCGGTGACGAGGTGCAGGTCCGCCCCCGGCGCCATCGCGCGGATGCCACCGCGGCCGAAAAGGTCCGTGCCGCAGCCGGAGCCGCCGTCGCGGCCGGCGCCTTGATCGGTACCGCCTCCCAGGTGGCGCCCGCCATCGCCTATGCCGCGCCGTTGCTGCCCGGCGGCGGAAACGACGAAGCCGTGAAGGCCGAGGTCGCACCCGTGGCGGACGCGATGGCCCCGGTCGCCGCGCGGATGGCCCAGGCGGCGCCGGTCGCCGATGCCCAGCCCGCGCCGGTACAGGCCGCGCCGATCGCGGCACCGGCCCCCGCGCCGTTCGGTCTCCAGAATCTCCCGCCCGAGGTCGCCGCCCCGCTGACCCAGGCCGAGCAGACGCTGAAACAACTGAACCA
>JABFXT010000908.1 GCA_013361595.1 Nocardia sp.
GGACCGGCTGCGACTGCCCGCCCTGCCCACCACCACCATCGGTTCCTACCCGCAGACCTCGGCGATCCGGCTGGCCCGCGCGGCACTGCGGTCCGGCGAGATCGATCGGGCCGAGTACGTGCGGCGGATGCGGGGCGAGATCGGCGAGGTCATCACGCTCCAGGAGGAACTGGAGCTCGATGTGCTGGTGCACGGTGAACCGGAACGCAACGATATGGTGCAGTACTTCGCCGAGCAGCTCGACGGATTCGCGGCGACCGATCTGGGCTGGGTGCAGTCCTACGGCACCCGCTGTGTACGCCCACCGATCCTGTTCGGTGATGTCTCCCGCCCGGCCGCCATGACGGTGGACTGGATCACCTACGCCCAGTCGCTCACCGAGAAACCGGTCAAGGGCATGCTCACCGGCCCGGTCACGATCCTGGCCTGGTCCTTCGTCCGCGACGATCAGCCACTGGCGGATTCGGCCCGGCAGGTGGCACTGGCCATCCGGGACGAGACGGTGGATCTGCAGAACGCGGGTATCCGGATCGTCCAGGTCGACGAACCGGCGCTCCGCGAACTGCTGCCGCTGCGCGCCGCAGACCAGCGGGCGTACCTCGAGTGGTCGGTGGACGCGTTCCGGTTGGCGACCTCCGGAGTGGCGGACTCCGTCCAGATCCACACCCACCTGTGCTATTCGGAATTCGGCGAGGTGATCGAGGCGATCGCCGGGCTGGACGCCGACGTGACCTCGATCGAAGCGGCCCGATCGCATATGGAGGTACTGGACGATCTGAACGCGTCGGGCTTCGACGCCGGAGTGGGCCCCGGTGTCTACGATATCCACTCGCCCCGGGTCCCCGGCGTCGAAGAGATCACCGCGTCGCTGCGCGCGGCGCTGAAAGCCGTTCCGGCCGAACGCCTCTGGGTCAATCCCGACTGCGGTCTGAAAACCCGCGGCCCCGCCGAGGTGGCAGCCTCCCTGCGCAATATGGTGGCCGCCGCCCGCAGCGTGCGCTGAATCGACGGTCCGGGTCGCGTCGTTCGCGGCGCGACCCGGGCCGTTCAGCCCTCCAGGTCCCCCGCCCCCGGTTCACGGCGTTTCGTCCGCCGCGCGACACACTGCGGACAGGTCCGCGTCATCCGCAGTACCGGCCGCAATCGCGCCGGTGCGGACAGCGACCGCCGCACCGCCCGGCATCTCTGCCTCTCCTCCATGACACCCGACCCCTTCCCCTTCGGCGATACCGTTGCCAGGTTTGACGCCGAGTACCGCGGCACGGTTCCCGGGCGATCAGGATTTGGCCAGATACTCCAGGCGTTCGGAATCGACGGCGGCGTGCATCATCGCCGCCAGGCCCGGGTGCCCGGTCAGCCCGGGATCCTGCTCGACCAGCGTGCGCGCCAGTTCCTGGGCCGCGGTGATGACCTCGAGATCGTCGAGCAGCGAGAGCAGTCGCAGGGAGCGGGTGGTACCCGACTGCGCCGCGCCGAGCACATCACCCTCCCGCCGCTGCCGCAGATCGAGCACCGAGAGCTCGAATCCGTCGGTGGTGGCGGCGACGGCCTCCAGCCTGGTCATCGCCGGACCACCCGGCGCGGCATCGGTGATCAGCAGGCACAGACCGGCATGCGCGCCACGACCGATGCGGCCGCGCAACTGATGCAGCTGGCTCACCCCGAACCGGTCGGCGTCCACGATCACCATCACCGTCGCGTTCGGAACATCCACGCCGACCTCGACCACCGTCGTACAGACCAGCACATCGATATCACCGGCGTTGAAATCCCGCATCACCTGATCTTTCTCGTCCGCGGGCAACCGCCCGTGCAGGAGTCCGATCCGCAGCTGTGCCAGCGGCCCGGTGCGCAGCCGGTCGAAGACGTCGACCACGGCCTGGGTGGGCGGGGGTTCCTTGCCCGTATCGGCGGCCTTCCCGGCCCGCCCCCGCGCGGGATTGTCCTCGTCGTCACCGATCCGCGAGCACACGACATAGGCCTGCCGGCCCGCACCGACCTCCTCGGTGATCCGCTCCCAGGCCCGGTCCACCCAGTTGGGATGGACCCGCCGCGGCACCACCTTGGACTGGATCGGCGAACGACCCCGGGGCAGTTCGGTGAGTGTCGAGGTCTCCAGATCACCGAGGGTGGTCATCGCGATGGTCCGCGGAATCGGGGTCGCGGTCATCACCAGCAGATGGGGCGAGAACCCGGCCTTCGCCTTCGCTCGCAGGGCATCACGCTGTTCCACGCCGAACCGATGCTGTTCGTCCACGATCACCAGGCCCAGATCGAAGAATTCGACCGCGTCCTGGATCAGTGCGTGGGTGCCGATCACGATCCCGGCATCCCCGGTCACCGCGGCCAGCAATGCCGCCCGCTTGGTGGCGGTCGGCATGGAACCGGTGACAAGGGTCACCCGGGTCGCGGTTTCGGCCGCACCGAGTTCTCCGGCCTGTCCGAGATCGCCCAGCATCGCGCTCAGCGACCGGTAGTGCTGGGCCGCGAGCACTTCGGTGGGTGCGAGCAAGGCGCACTGCTGACCGGCGTCGATCACCTGGAGCATCGCGTGCAGGGCGACGACGGTCTTACCCGAACCGACCTCGCCCTGCAGCAGCCGGTGCATGGGCTGTTCCCGGGACAGATCGCCGGAGATCTCGTCGATGACCCGTTGCTGGCCCTCGGTGAGTTCGAACGGCAACCGTTCGTCGAAGGCGGCGACGATCCCGTCGGCGCGCCGCGGACAGGCCCGGGCCGTCCGGCCCGAGACCTCGTGGCGGCGTTCGGCGAGCACCAGTTGCAGGGCGAGGGCCTCGTCGAAACGCAGCCGCTCCCGGGCCCGCTCGATATCGGAGGTGTGCTCGGGCAGATGGATCAGCCGTAGCGCATCGCCGACCGGCATCAGTTCCCGCTCGTCACGGACATCGGCGGGCAATGGATCCCCGAGCGGGTCGAGCTGGTCGAGGATCTGCCGGACACAGGCCAGCACCTCCCAGCTCTGGACCTTCGCCGTCGCCGGATACACGGGGATGAATTCGCGGTCGAAGAAGGACATGTCCACCCCGCCTTCGCCCTTCGCGCTCTGCGCGATACCGCGCAGATCACCCCCGCCGCGCACCGTGGTCAGGGTGGGCTCGTCGTCGTCGGACTCCGGCAGGACCAGATAGCCCGGATGGCTCAGATTCCACTGGCCCGGCCGCCAATAGTTGACGGTGCCCGACATCATGGCCCGGACACCCGGCCGGATCACATATTTCACCTTGTCACCGTTGAAGAAGGTGACGTCCACGCCGCGCCCGCCGCCGGTATCGAGGACGACCTTCAGCAGCGACCCCCGCCGCTGCCGCATCGGCCGCAGATCGGCCTTGGTGACCCGGCCGATCACCGTGATGTGCGCGCCGTCCTCCGGCGCCTCCTCGGTGAGCGGCTGCCCCTGGGTGGCATAGCGCAGTGGATAGTGGCGCAGCAGATCCTCCACGGTGTGCATATCGAAGGCGTCCGCCAACGAGGCGGCGGCCTTCGCGCCGAGCAGATGGTCGAGCCGGTCGCTCAGTGTCGCCATCGCACTACTCCACTCCTGTCACCGTCGCCCGCCGGAACGGGTCCGGTGGATACTCATTCCACACCGATCTGTATCAGGTCCTCCTGCTGGCCACCGGAATACACCGTCACCTCGACACCGGGGAATTCGTCACCGATATGCCCCGCGAGATCGGCGGCGAGGCCCGCCGGCGCGCCGGCGCCGACCAGCAGTGTCACCAGTTCGCCGCCCAGCCCGAGCATCCGGTCCAGCAGCGTCCGGCCCGCCGCGTGCGGCTGCCGGTCGATCACCACCACATCGTGACCCACCAGGCCGAGTCCGTCGCCGGGCCCGCAGGTCCCGACCATGGTGAGGGCTCGGCCCCCGGCGCACCGCAGCGCGCCCCATCGGGTACTCGCGGCCGCTTCGGACATGGTGAAGGCGTCGTCCACGGCGACGCGGGCCCGGTCGTGTACCGCCAGCGCGGCCAGCCCCTGCACCATGCTGGCGCTGGGCAGCAGCAGCACGTCCCGGTGGGCGTCGCGGGCCGCCGCGCCCACGGCCACCAGTTCGTGCGCCGGCAGCGCCCCGTTGGGCAGCACCAGCACTTCGCGGTGCGGCAGCTGCCGGATCGCGGCGAGCAACACCGCCGATTCCAGGGCGCGCTCCGCATTCAGCACCACCGCGCCGCCCGCCTCGAAGAGCGCCGCCGCACCGCTCCCGGAAGCGACCGCCAGGACGCCACGGTCTGCGGGTTCCCGGGTGCGCCCGCTGATCTGCCGGGCAGCCCGGTCGTGCACCTGCCGGGTATCCGCCGCTTCGCACACACCGGTGATCACGGCACTGCCCGTGCGCGGACCGGTCCGGACGGCGGGCACACCGTCCCCGGAACCGGGGTCCTCGGCGAGATGCTCGATACGGATCCCGTTCAGGTCTCCGACGGCCAGTCCGGCTTCCACCGCCGCCCCCGCGTCCGCGCAGTGCACATGGGCGGACCAGCCACCCGCGCCGTCGGCGGCCACCACCACCGAATCGCCCAGACCGGCCAGCCGGGATCGCAGTCCGGCGACGAGATCCTCGCGGGCCCCGGCGATCCGGTACATCACCTCGTAGCGCTGCACCATCGC
>JABFXT010000303.1 GCA_013361595.1 Nocardia sp.
GGGTAGGGGCGTTATGAGTGAATAGCCCTGCCGACGGCTCCACATCAATAGGGTGGAGCGGCGGCGGCGTAATCCCCTGCCAACTAGAGTGGGAGGCGGGGGCCGCAACCCCTGGCCTACATGGCAGGCTGAGGTCGACGGTTGTCCACGACACACCACGGCGTCAGCCGGCCATAGAGTCCGGAGCAGGAGAGTGAGGGAGCGATGTTCGAGAGGTTCACCGACCGCGCGAGGCGTGTCGTCGTCCTGGCCCAAGAAGAGGCCCGGATGCTCAACCACAACTACATCGGCACCGAGCACATCCTGCTGGGTCTGATCCACGAGGGTGAGGGTGTCGCGGCCAAGTCGCTGGAATCGCTCGGCATCTCGCTGGAGGGCGTGCGCAGCCAGGTCGAAGAGATCATCGGTCAGGGCCAGCAGGCCCCGTCCGGCCATATTCCGTTCACCCCCCGCGCCAAGAAGGTGCTGGAGCTGAGCCTGCGCGAGGCGTTGCAGCTCGGCCACAACTACATCGGTACCGAGCACATTCTGCTCGGCCTGATCCGCGAGGGCGAGGGTGTCGCGGCGCAGGTACTGGTCAAGCTCGGCGCCGACCTCAACCGGGTCCGTCAGCAGGTCATCCAGCTGTTGTCCGGGTACCAGGGCAAGGAGCCGGTCGAATCCGGCGCCCGTGGCGAAACCGGTACCCCGTCCACTTCGCTGGTGCTCGACCAGTTCGGCCGTAACCTCACCCAGGCCGCGCTGGAAGGCAAGCTCGACCCCGTCATCGGCCGCTCGAAGGAGATCGAGCGGGTCATGCAGGTGCTGAGCCGCCGCACCAAGAACAACCCCGTCCTGATCGGTGAACCCGGTGTCGGTAAGACCGCCGTGGTCGAGGGCCTGGCCCAGGCCATCGTCAACGGTGAGGTTCCGGAGACGCTGAAGGACAAGCAGCTGTACACCCTCGACCTGGGTTCCCTGGTCGCGGGCAGCCGCTACCGCGGTGATTTCGAGGAGCGCCTGAAGAAGGTGCTCAAGGAGATCAATACCCGCGGCGACATCATCCTGTTCATCGACGAGCTGCACACGCTGGTCGGTGCGGGTGCCGCCGAGGGCGCCATCGACGCGGCCTCGATCCTGAAGCCGAAGCTGGCCCGCGGTGAGCTGCAGACCATCGGTGCCACCACCCTCGACGAGTACCGCAAGTACATCGAGAAGGACGCCGCTCTGGAACGGCGGTTCCAGCCGGTGCAGGTGGGCGAGCCGACCGTCGAGCACACCATCAACATCCTCAAGGGTCTGCGCGACCGCTACGAGGCGCACCACCGGGTGTCCATCACCGACGGTGCCCTGGTCGCCGCAGCCACCCTGGCCGATCGCTACATCAACGACCGGTTCCTGCCGGACAAGGCGATCGACCTGATCGACGAGGCCGGCGCCCGGATGCGTATCCGCCGGATGACCGCCCCGCCGGACCTGCGTGAATTCGACGACAAGATCGCCGACGCGCGCCGGGAGAAGGAATCCGCGATCGACGCGCAGGACTTCGAGAAGGCCGCGCGGCTGCGCGACAAGGAGAAGCAGCTCGTCGCCAAGCGGGCCGAGCGCGAGAAGCAGTGGCGCTCCGGAGATCTGGATGTCGTGGCCGAGGTCGACGACGAGCAGATCGCCGAGGTGCTGGCCAACTGGACCGGTATCCCCGTCTTCAAGCTCACCGAGGAGGAGACCACCCGTCTGCTCCGTATGGAGGACGAGCTGCACAAGCGGATCATCGGCCAGGAGGACGCGGTCAAGGCCGTTTCCAAGGCCATCCGCCGCACCCGCGCCGGTCTGAAGGATCCGAAGCGTCCGTCGGGTTCGTTCATCTTCGCCGGCCCGTCCGGTGTCGGTAAGACCGAGCTGTCCAAGGCGCTGGCGAACTTCCTGTTCGGCGACGACGACGCGCTCATCCAGATCGATATGGGCGAGTTCCACGACCGCTTCACCGCGTCGCGGCTGTTCGGTGCCCCTCCCGGGTACGTCGGCTACGAAGAGGGCGGCCAGCTCACCGAGAAGGTGCGCCGCAAGCCGTTCTCGGTCGTGCTGTTCGACGAGATCGAGAAGGCCCACCAGGAGATCTACAACACCCTGTTGCAGGTGCTCGAGGACGGTCGTCTCACCGACGGCCAGGGCCGGACCGTGGACTTCAAGAACACGGTGCTGATCTTCACCTCGAATCTCGGTACCTCCGATATCTCGAAGGCCGTGGGTCTGGGCTTCACCCAGAGCAATGCCGAGGGCTCGAACTACGAGCGGATGAAGCTCAAGGTCAACGACGAGCTGAAGAAGCACTTCCGGCCGGAGTTCCTCAACCGTATCGACGACGTCATCGTCTTCCACCAGCTCACCACGGACCAGATCGTGGAGATGGTGGATCTGATGATCAACCGCGTCGGCGTGCAGTTGAAGAACAAGGACATGTCGATGGAGCTCACCGAGAACGCCAAGAGCCTGCTGGCCAAGCGCGGCTTCGACCCCGTGCTCGGTGCCCGGCCGCTGCGTCGCACCATTCAGCGCGAGATCGAGGATCAGCTGTCGGAGAAGATCCTCTTCGGCGAGATCGGGGCGGGCCAGAATGTGATCGTGGACGTCGAGGGCTGGGACGGCGAAGGTTCCGGCGAAGACGCGAAGTTCACCTTCACCCCGAAGGCCAAGCTCACCAAGGACGACGGTGAGAAGAAGCCCGAGGTCGTGCTGACCGGCGCGTCCGAGGGTTCGACCGAGGCCGCATCGGGCGAGTAGCCGTAGCGAAGTATCGGGCCTGCCCACCGGTTCACCCCGGTGGGCAGGCCTTTTTCGTGTCGCGTGCTGCCGATCGTCGGGGGTTCGCGGTCGGTGGGCACGAGTACGGTGGGTGTCGTTCATTCGATACGAATCGGGGGTATCACCATGACGAATCCGGATCTGACCACCATCGCCGTACTGCTCGACCGCTCCGGCTCGATGCAGACCATCAAATCGGATACCGAGGGCGGCCTGGCCGCGTATTTCGAGGAGCAGCGCACAGTCGGGAAATCGGTGCGGGTCACGCTCGCGCAATTCGACACCGAGTACGAATCCGTGTATTCGAACATCCCGATCGACGAGGTTCCGGCGCCGGTGCTACAACCGCGCGGCGGTACCGCGCTCTACGACGCCATCGGCAAACTCGTCACCGATCTCGGTGCCGAACTGGCTGCGCGGCCGGAGCACGACCGGCCCGGCACCGTGATCGTGGTCGTCCTGACCGACGGTCACGAGAATTCGAGCCGTGAGTGGACGCATGCCGCGGTGCGCTCACTGATCGAGCAGCAACAGAACGTGTACAGCTGGGATTTCCTGTTCCTGGGCGCCAATATGGACGCTGTCGCGATCGGCAGCGGGCTCGGATTCGCGCCGCAACAGTCCATCACCTACGGCGCGGCACCGTCCGGCGTCGCGGGAGTTTTCCGGGCGGCCGGCGCCTATTCACGGCGCTTGCAGGCGCCGGCGGGTTCGGCCCGGGCCGAGGGCTTCACCGAGGCGGAGCGGCGCGACGCGAACCCCGGCTGAGGCTCGGTATCACTCCGCAGCGCCGGGATCGGTCCCGTCCCGGTCCGGCGCGATGCGCCGCGGCTCGGTGGTCACGGCGACCGGGGCCGCCGTTTCGCGAGAACCGCTGTCCGCCGGACCTTTACGGGCGCGTGGCCGGGCATCCGGGTCGATCGCTATCCGGAGCGGGCGGCTCGGTAGCCGCGCCGCCACCCGATAGCCCCCGCTGGGCTTCGGGCCGGCGGTCAGCGCACCGCCGAGGGCGTGCGTATGTTCGCGCATGGCGATGATGCCCATGCCACGTGTGGGGCCGGTGTGTTCCGGTCTGCCGGTGGGGCGGGTGTTGTCGACGGTGAGGTCCACCGAATCGGCGGTGTAGCGGACGGTCACGGTGGCTTCGGAGCCGGGGGCGTGGCGGACGACATTGGCGAGGGATTCCCGCACGATCTGGGTGGCGGCGTCGTCGATTGCCGCGGGCAGCGAATCGGGCGTGCCCACCACCCGGGTGTGTACGGTCAGCCCCGCCGCCCGGGGTTTCCGGAGAAGTTCGTCCAGATCGGACATGGTGGGATCGGGTTCGCGGGGCGGCGGGCTCGGTGCGGCCGCGGCGGCCGGGAGCCGGCTTCCGTTCTCCGCATTCCGGGGTGAACGGTCGCCGCCCGGCCGTTCCCGGCGACCGAAACCGCCGCGCCGGGGACGTTTCTCGCGATCGACCGCGCCGGGGTCGCGGCTGTCCGCGGGATGATCGCCGGAGACCGGGGCGGGGGGCCCCGGAGCGGGCTCGACAGCTTGGATGGCATGGCGAAGCGCCTGCACATCTTCCAGTGCGTTGCGGCTGGTCGTTTTGATCTCGGCCACGGTACCGGCCGCTTTGGCCGATTTGTTCTCCACCTGCTGGAGGGCCATCCCGGCCTGCACATTGATCAGGGACAGGTTGTGCCCCACCACATCGTGCAGTTCCCGCGCGATCAGCAGCCGCTCCGCCCGCGCCTCGAGTTCTCGCTGCTGCGCAGCGACCGTGCGCTCGGTGGTGACCAGCGCCTGCCGGGCCCGGACGAGCATGCGGCGCTGCCGCAGCACTTCGACCAGT
>JABFXT010000136.1 GCA_013361595.1 Nocardia sp.
ATTCCTTCCGTGCGGAACCCGGCACTTCGCGCACGGATGCACGTCTACGCGGCTCGCAACACCGGCTTCGGTCGTTCCGCACCGCGTCCTCGCTGTCTGCGTGCGTGCTCATGGTCGACGCCTGCCCCGGCTCCGGGATCGATGCGCGGCCGAGCCGACCCGCGGCGCCATGAACACAGCGGGAAGAGCCGGGGTGACGAGGGCTGCGACCCGCGGCGCCGCAGGCGTGGCCATGGATACTAGAATCGCGGCGTGACCAGCGCAGCCCCTGACAACACGCGTAATCGTGCCGATGCCCTCCCCAAGAGCTGGAATCCCGGCGAAGTCGAGGCCGACCTGTACGAGCGCTGGGTAGCCGCCGGTTACTTCACCGCCGATGCGCACAGCTCCGCGCCCGCGTATTCGATCGTGCTGCCGCCGCCCAATGTCACCGGCACGCTGCATATGGGCCATGCGCTCGATCACACGCTGATGGACACCCTGGCGCGCCGCAAGCGTATGCAGGGTTTCGAGGTGCTGTGGCTGCCCGGGATGGATCACGCGGGTATCGCGACCCAGACCGTGGTGGAGAAGCAGCTCGCGGTGGACGGTAAGACCAAAGAAGAGTTCGGTCGTGAACTCTTCGTGCAGAAGGTCTGGGACTGGAAGCGCGAATCAGGTGGCGCGATCCAGTGGCAGATGCGGGCACTCGGCGACAGTGTGGACTGGTCACGGGATCGGTTCACCATGGACGAGGGACTTTCGCGGGCCGTCCAGACGATCTTCAAACGCCTCTACGAGGCCGGTTTGATCTATCGGGCCGAGCGACTGGTGAACTGGTCGCCGGAACTGCGCACCGCCATCTCCGATATCGAGGTCAAGTACGAGGACGTCGAAGGTGAGCTGGTCTCGCTGCGGTACGGGTCGCTCGACGATTCCGAACCGCATGTGGTGGTCGCCACCACCCGGGTGGAGACCATGCTCGGTGACACCGCGGTCGCGGTGCATCCGGCGGATCCGCGGTACCGGGCGCTGATCGGCACCACCCTGGAGCATCCGATCACCGGGCGGCAGATCCCGATCATCGCCGACGATTATGTGGATCCCGAGTTCGGTTCCGGCGCGGTGAAGATCACCCCGGCCCACGATCCGAACGACTTCGAGATGGGCCTGCGGCACAACCTGCCGATGCCCACGATCATGGACGAACGCGGCCGGATCGCCGATACCGGTACCGAATTCGACGGGATGGACCGCTTCGAAGCGCGGGTCAAGATTCGTGAGCGTCTCGCCACCGAGGGCCGGATCGTCGCCGAGAAACGCCCTTACCTGCACAGCGTCGGCCATTCCGAACGGAGCGGGGAGGCGATCGAACCGCGGCTGTCCATGCAGTGGTGGGTCAAGGTGGAATCGCTGGCGAAGGCGGCGGGCGACGCGGTCCGCAACGGCGATACCGTGATCCATCCACCGAGCCAGGAACCGCGCTGGTTCGACTGGGTCGACGATATGCACGACTGGTGTATCTCGCGGCAGCTGTGGTGGGGGCACCGGATCCCGATCTGGTACGGGCCGGAGGGCGAGATCGTGTGCGTCGGCCCGGACGAGGAGGCTCCCGAGGGATGGGTGCAGGACCCCGATGTCCTCGACACCTGGTTCTCCTCCGGGCTGTGGCCGTTCTCGACCATGGGCTGGCCGGACGCCACCCCGGAGCTGGCCAAGTTCTATCCGACCAGCGTGCTCGTCACCGGTTACGACATCCTGTTCTTCTGGGTGGCCCGGATGATGATGTTCGGTACCTTCGTCGCCGACGATCCGGCGCTGACCACCGGCAAGGACGACGCGTATCAGGTCCCGTTCCGGGATGGGTTCCTGCACGGCCTGATCCGCGCCCAGTTCGGGAAGAAGATGTCGAAATCGCGGGGCAACGGGATCGACCCGCTGAAGTGGATCGACAACTACGGTGCCGACGCGCTGCGGTTCACCCTGGCCCGCGGCGCCCAGCCCGGTGGTGATCTCTCGGTCGGCGAACCCCACGCCCTGGCCTCGCGCAGCTTCGTCACCAAACTGTTCAACGCGACGAAGTTCGCGCTCATGAACGGTGCCCGGCCGGGGACCGTGCCGGCCAGGGACACCCTGACCGATGCCGATCGCTGGATCGTCGACCGGCTCGACGAAGTGCTCGGCG
Source organism: Nocardia sp. (assembly GCA_013361595.1). Lineage (GTDB taxonomy): Bacteria > Actinomycetota > Actinomycetes > Mycobacteriales > Mycobacteriaceae > Nocardia. Next base: position 2,165 of record JABFXT010000136.1, read on the forward strand.
AGGTGGATACCGCGTTCGACGCCTACGAGTTCGGCAAGGCCTGTGAGGCGCTCTATCACTTCGCCTGGGACGAGCTCTGCGATTGGTACCTGGAACTGTCCAAGGTCCAGTTCGCGGAGAGCGAGGAGCGGGCCGAATCCACCCGGATCGTGCTCGGGGCGGTGCTGGACGCGGTGCTGCGGCTGCTGCACCCGGTGATCCCGTTCGTCACCGAATCGCTGTGGCAGGCGCTGACCGGAGCGGAATCGGTGGTCGTGTCGGCGTGGCCGCAGCGCACCGCGACACCGGCCGATACCGGCGCCGCGCAACGGATCGCCGACCTGCAGCGGCTGGTCACCGAGATCCGCCGGTTCCGCAGCGATCAGGGTCTGAACGACAAGCAGAAGGTCGCGGCCCGGGTGATCGGCCTGGATCCGGCGGGTCTGGCGCATCTGTATCCCGAGGTGAGCGCGCTGGGCCGGCTCACCGAACCGGGCACGGATTTCGCGGCCACCGCCTCGGTGGAGGTGCGGCTGAGCGGTACCACGGTGACCGTCGAGGTCGACACCTCGGGCACGGTGGACCTCGCGGCCGAGCGTCGCCGCCTGGAGAAGGATCTGACGGTCGCGCAGAAGGAGCTGGCGGGTACCGAGGCCAAACTCGGTAACGAGGCGTTCCTCGCCAAGGCCCCGGAACCGGTCGTGGACAAGATCCGCGGGCGGCGCGAGGTCGCCGCGGCCGAGGTGGAACGGATCGGGTCCCGGCTGGCCGAGCTGAGCGGCAAATGAACGCCCACGGCGAGAATTCCGAGCCGGAGCCCCTGCAGGGGGGCGCCCGGCTCGGCACCGGGCCCTCTCCCGTGGAGCTGGCGGAAATGGCGCTGGTCGAGGCCGAACTCGATCGGCGCTGGCCGGAAACCAAGATCGAACCGTCGCTGACCCGGATCGCCACCCTGATGGATGTCCTGGGCGCACCACAGCACGGCTTCCCGGCGATCCATATCGCCGGCACCAACGGTAAGACGTCGGTGACCAGGATGATCGATTCGCTGCTCACCGCCCTGCACCGCCGCACCGGCCGGATCACCAGCCCCCATCTGCAGCTGGCGACCGAGCGGATCAGTATCGACAACCGGCCGATCTCCCCGGCCCGCTATGTCGAGCTGTACCGGGAGATGCAGCCCTATATCGAGATGATCGACGCCCAGTCGGCGACCGCGGGCGGGCCGGCGATGAGCAAGTTCGAGGTGCTCACCGCCATGGCCTACGCGGCCTTCGCGGAGGCGCCGGTGGACGTGGCGGTGGTGGAAACCGGAATGGGCGGTACCTGGGATGCCACCAATGTGATCGACGCGCAGGTCGCGGTCATCACCCCCGTCGGCCTCGATCACACCGACTACCTCGGCCCCGATCTCACCTCGATTGCCAAGGAGAAGGCCGGGATCATCAAACGCGCCCCCGAATCGCTGGTTCCCACCGATACGGTCGCGATCATCGCCGAGCAGGATCCCGAAGCCCTGGAGGTACTGCTGCGCCGGGCCGTCGAGGTCGACGCCGCGGTGGCGCGGGCCGGTTCGGAGTTCCAGGTGCTGGGGCGGCGGATCGCCGTGGGCGGGCAGCAGCTGGAACTGCAGGGGTTGGGCGGGGTGTACGACGAGATCTTCCTGCCCCTGCATGGTGAGCACCAGGCCCACAACGCGGCCCTGGCGCTGGCCGCGGTGGAGGCGTTCTTCGGTGCCGGGGCGCAACGGCAGCTGGATATCGACGCGGTCCGCGCGGGTTTCGCCGGCGTCACCGGTCCCGGCCGCCTCGAGCGGATGCGCAACGCACCCACCCTCTTCATCGATGCCGCCCACAATCCGGCCGGTGCCGCGGCCCTCGCCGCGACACTGACCTCCGAGTTCGATTTCCGCAAACTGGTCGGGGTCGTCGCGGTCCTGGCGGACAAGGATGTCGCCGGAATCCTCGGTGCCCTCGAACCGGTGTTCGACGAGATCGTGGTGACCACCAACGGGTCCCCGCGCGCGCTGCCGGTGGACCAGCTGGCCGACCTGGCCGTCCAGCGATTCGGCGACGAACGCGTGGTCACCGCGAACTCGCTACCCGATGCGCTGGAAACCGCCGTCGCGCTCGCCGAGGAGGTCGGTGAGGCGGGAGAGATGGTGTCCGGCGCGGGTGTGGTGGTCACCGGGTCGGTGGTGACGGCGGGTGCCGCGCGAGCGCTGTTCGGGAAGGAACCGGCGTAATGTCGCCGACCGGTGACCGAGCGGACCGGCCCGGTTCGCCCGGGCCCGGGTTCGGGTCACCGCCGGGGTCGCGGGCCGCCCGAGTGGCCCGCGGCCGTGCGATATACCGCCCGCTGCCCGGGTACGTGCCGATCCCGGCTTCCGGCCCGATCGAGGCCGCACAGCGGACACCGCGAGGCCCGAGCGCGCCGCCGTCCCGGTTCCGCGCCGCCCGAGGCGA
>JABFXT010000471.1 GCA_013361595.1 Nocardia sp.
ACCGCGTCATGGATCGACAACCAGAAGAACCTGATGCTCTTCGCCGGACGGTCGCACCCCGAATTGGCCGAGCAGGTGGCCAAGGATCTGGACGTTCACGTCACCCCGCAGACCGCGCGTGAGTTCGCGAACGGGGAGATCTTCGTCCGCTTCGAGGAGTCGGTCCGTGGCTCGGACGCCTTCGTCCTGCAGAGTTTCCCGGCCCCGCTGAACCAGTGGCTGATGGAACAGCTGATCATGATCGACGCGCTCAAGCGCGGTTCGGCCAAGCGGATCACCGCCATCCTGCCGTTCTACCCCTACGCCCGCCAGGACAAGAAGCACCGCGGCCGTGAGCCCATCTCGGCTCGTCTGGTCGCCGATCTGCTCAAGACCGCGGGTGCCGACCGCATCGTCACCGTCGATCTGCACACCGACCAGATCCAGGGTTTCTTCGACGGCCCGGTCGACCATATGCACGCGCAGCTGCAGCTCGCCGAATATGTCCGCACCAACTACAGCCTCGACAACATCACCGTGGTCTCCCCCGACTCCGGCCGTGTGCGGGTGGCGGAGAAGTGGGCGGATTCGCTGGACGGGGCGCCGCTGGCGTTCATCCACAAGACCCGGGACCCGCTGGTCCCCAACCAGGTGAAGTCGAACCGGGTGGTCGGCTCGGTCGAGGGCCGGACCTGCATCCTGATCGACGATATGATCGACACCGGTGGCACCATCGCCGGCGCGGTGAACGTGCTGCGTGAGGCCGGTGCCGGTGATGTGGTGATCGCGGCGACCCACGGTGTGCTCAGCGCTCCGGCCGCCGAGCGGCTCGCCTCCTGCGGTGCTCGGGAGGTCGTGGTGACCAATACCCTGCCGATCACCGAGGACAAGAAGTTCCCGCAGCTCACCGTGTTGTCCATCGCGCCGCTGCTGGCCCGCACCATCCGTGAGGTGTTCGAGAACGGTTCGGTGACCGGACTGTTCAACGGCAACGCCTGATACATCCTGTCGAACGGCCCCGGACCAGCTGGTCCGGGGCCGTTCGACGTTCCGGGAACAAACCCGACACCGCTGGTCACGGTCCCCCGGCGGGACCGCGCGGCAGCGCATACTGGTTGGTATGGATCGCGAACCACGAGAGCCCGATATGGGTGACGACGAGCAGGAGGACGAGGTCCGCGCCTACGAACGCTATATCGAGGACCCGCCCGCCGATCTGCGCATTCGCAACCGCGAAGGCGAGGACGACGGCCGGCTCGGCATAGCCGAGGAACTTCGGCAGGAACCGGACCGCCGCGACCGCGCCGCCGAGAACGACGACGACGATCGTCCCGCCGAGGCCGCCGCCATCCATATAGAGGACGAACCCGACAGCTGACGCTGCGCCCGCACCGCGGTACCGGCCTACGAGCCCTCGACGCTACGAACGAGGAGACGTGATGAGCACACCGCAGGACCCGCGCGACTCCGGCGAGACCCCGGAGGACAACAGCACAGACCGGCCGGAATCCGATTCCGGCGCAGCCGAGCGTCCGCGGGAGTCTCCGGACGAACCGTTCCGCACTCCGGGCGCCCCGCAGCCGTCCGACTCCGGTCAGACCCCCGCGCACGCCCCCGAGCCGCCGTGGGGCGGCCACTCGCCCGCTGCCCCGCAGCCGCCGGAGCCTGCCGGGACACCGCCGGCCGGGTCCGATGACCCGCCCACCGAGTATCTGCCGAAACTGCTCGGCCGCGAATCCCGGCCCGGCGACGCGGCGCGGCCGGGAACAGGTGAGCAACCGGATACGGGTTCGGCGGCGTACGCGCAGGGCTGGCAGCCGGGCTCACCGGAACAGCAGCCGCCCGGCGGTGAAGTGCCCCCGCAGGCGTGGTCGGCCCGGCCCGAGGAACAGGCACCTGGGCAGGCCTGGCAGCAACAGCCACCCGGTGGACAGCCGGGTTACGGCCAGCCGCCGGGCGGGTCGCCCTACCAGCCACCGGGTGGTCAGTACCCACCGGGCGGTTACGGAGGTGGGTACGAGCAGACCGGAGGTGGGTACGGCGGACAGCCCGGGGCCGGATACGGGGGCCGGCCGGGCTGGGACGCGCCGGGGCAGCAGCAGGGCTGGGGTGCGCAGGAGCAGCCGGGCTGGGGCGGTGCTCCCGGCGCGCAGCAGGGGCCGGGCGGCGGGCCAGGTGGCTATCCGGCCTACCCGGAACAGCAGTACCAGCCCTACGGCGCCACCCAGGAACCGGAACGTTCGGGGCCGCAGATCCTGTCGATCATCGGCTTCGTCTGTGCCGCGGTCTCGCTGCTGTTCTGTCCCATCGTGTTCGGCGCCGCCGGGATCGTGCTCGGTGTGGTCGGTCATATCCGGGGCGAACCGCTGGGCAAATGGGCGGCCATCGCGGCCGCGATATGCCTGGTCGTCGGAGTGGTCGTCGGGCTGCTCCTCACCGGGACCGAAATAGTGCCCAACGAATCGTCCGGCTGATGGCGACCGGCCCGGTACCGCGGCGGCACTGCGGCTACCGGGTGCTGTTGTGGAGCGTCACAAGGTCACCGCGTTCGCCGGACCCGGAGTGCACACACGCCCTGTTTTCTCCGTATGCCGAACGATGGGCGGTTCGACCACCGTAACGACAGGTCGGCCTTCCTGGAACCGCACTTTTCGCCCATGCTCAGCACGCCGCGGCGGCGACGGATATCGTCTGGCCCATGCGCGACGAACAAGGCGCCGGTGGATTCGCGACGGCGGCAGGGGCGGCGCTGCCGCCGTGGTGCGGATAGATGTCCCAGCGGGAACTGGTCGTCCTGGGCACCGCGAGCCAGGTGCCGACCACCCGGCGCAACCACAACGGATACATCCTGCGCTGGGGTGGCGAAGCCGTACTGTTCGACCCGGGTGAGGGCACGCAGCGACAGATGATCCGGGCCGGGATCTCCGCCACCGATCTCACCCGGATCGCCATAACCCACTTCCACGGTGATCACAGCCTGGGTCTGGCGGGGGTGGTCCAGCGGATCAATCTCGACCGGGTCCCGCATCCGATCGACACCTACTTTCCGGCCTCGGGTCAGCGATACTTCGACAATCTCTGCGATGCCACCGCCTACCACCGCGCGGTGGAATTGCGGCAGCGGCCGATCACCGGACCGGGCGCGCTACCCGCTCCCGGCGCCCCGTTCGAGATCGTCACCGCCCGGCTCGATCATCCGGTGGAGGCATTCGGCTACCGGCTGACCGAGCCGGACTATCGCACGATCCGGCCGGAGCGGCTCGACGAACTGGGCCTGCACGGTCCGGTCGTGGGCCGCCTGCAACGGGAGGGCGAGATCGCTTGGCAGGGCCGGACAGTGACCCTCGACGAGGTGAGCACGCTGCGGCGCGGCCAGAGCTTCGCGTTCGTCATGGACACCCGGATCTGCCCGGGCGCGACAGAACTCGCGGCGGGCGTGGACATGCTGGTGATCGAAGCCACCTTCCTGGACGCCGATGCGCAGCTGGCCGCCGAACACGGCCATCTCACCGCGGCACAGGCGGCCCGGATCGCGGCCGACGCCGGTGCCCGCACGCTGGTCCTGACCCATTTCTCGCAGCGCTACCCCGATCTGGACCGGCATCTCGCCGAAGCACAGCGGGTGTTCGGTGGGGATATCGTGATCGCCGCGGATCTGGATCATATTCCGTTCCCCTCGCGCCGCTGATCGGTCCGGTGCCGATGGCGACCGGCCGTCACGGCCCGGCGACCGGCTCGATCCGGGTACCGTCGCGTAGCCCGATCGACATGATGTCGGACGGCTGCTCCAGCTCGAGCCGGTGCCAGCGGTTACGTGGCACGACGAACGCGGTTCCCGCGGTGAGCCGCACCTCTGTTCCGGTATCGCCCGGGCCGGCCGGGCGCAGATAGAGCCGGAACGCGCCGGACAGACAACACACCGCTTCCTCGGACGCCGGATGCATCTCCCAGTGGTCGGCGTGAACTTCGGCATCGGACTCTACGTGGAAGGTGGCCAGCTGCCAGCCGTCGGTGCCGCTGCTCATCCGGCGTTCGCTGTCCGATACCCGGCCGTCGGGACCGAAGTTCAGTGCGCGGGCGAACATCTCGATGGAGGAGGTCATTGTGATTCCTTTCGTCTTTTGTGAAATAAAGTGGGAAACAGAGTCTTCGATTGCCGCTGGGCGCGGCGCCGGGTCAGGCGGGAACGACCGGCGGCGCGGCCGGATCAGAGGGCGGGGCCGGCACCACACCGGCGTCCGGTGCAGCGGAAGCGTGGCGGGGCAATACCACCGCGGCCGTCACCGCGGCGAGTACGAAGACCGTCGCCGAGACGGTCAGCGCGAGCGCGTATCCGCTGTTGAGCGCGGCCGGGTCGGCGGCGGTGCCGGTTCGGCTCGCGGCCACGGTGGCCAGCACCGCGACCCCGATACTCCCGCCGAGCTGCCGGGAGCTGTTGAACACGCCCGAGGCCATACCGGCCTCCCCGGCCTGGACCCCCATCGACGCGGCGACTGCCGCCGGGGCCAGACACAACCCGATTCCCAGACCGCCGATGATCGACGGGCCGAGGACATCGGTGAGGAAGGCGCCGTCCGGGCTGATCGTGGCGACCCAGAGCAGACCGGCGGCTGTCACCATCGC
>JABFXT010000684.1 GCA_013361595.1 Nocardia sp.
CGCACCGATCCCGCCGACGGCGAGCGGTTCGAGCGGGACCGTACCGCATTGCGCGCCGCCCGAGCGCGCCGCCCGCAACCCGATCGCGACGACAAGGCCGTGACCGCCTGGAACTGTATGGCGATCACCGCGTTGTGCGAGGCCGCCCGGGCGCTCGACCGGCAGGACTGGTTCGACGCCGCTTACGACCTCGTCCGGGTGATCCTCGATCTGCACGTCGTGGGCGACCGGGTACTGCGCGCCTCGCTCGGCGGGATCGCGGGCGGCGCATCGGGCGTACTGGAGGACTATGCCTGGCTGGCGACCGCGCTGCTGGCCCTGCACCAGTACTCCGGCTCGGCCGGTTGGTTGCCGGATATCCACCGGATCCTCGACTCGGCCGTCGCGCATTTCGCCGACCCGGGCGAGCCGGGCAGCTGGTTCGACACCGCGGACGACGCCGAAACGCTCATCGCGCGCCCGCGCGACCCGATCGACGGCGCCACCCCCGCCGGAGCGTCGGTATTGGCGGAAGCTCTGCTGACCGCCTCGGCTGTCGTCGAACCGGACCGCGCGGTCCGATACCGCGAACTGGCCGAACACACGCTGGCACGCGGCGCAGTGGTGCTGGCCAAGGCGCCACGCTCGGCCGGACAATGGCTGACGGTGGCCGAAGCCGCACTGCAGGGCCCGCTACAGATCGCCATCTCCACCACCGGCTATCAGCCGGTGGGTGACGCGGAACTGCTGGAGGTCGCCCGGGTCCACGCGCCCGGTGGCGCCGTGGTGGTCCGGGCCGAGGTGGACACCGTCCCGCTGCTCGCCGATCGGCCCTCGGTGGCGGGGACCGCGGCCGCCTATGTGTGCCGTGGTTCGGTCTGCGACCTACCGGTCACCACCCCCGACGCGTTGCGCGCCGCGCTGACCGGCCCGGTGGCCTCGGCATAGGACGCCCTGCGGACCGGGCGGGCGGTCGAGAGCCCGCAGCGCCGGTCGACCGGTTCTGCCGCCGCTGTGTGTGCCGGGGCCACGCGCGGGGAATCAGTGCGGCGCGATGTGCTCGCGATCGGTCCAGGACGGAGTCGGCGCGTCGATACCGCGCAGTGCGACGGCGCCGTACTTCACCCATTCGGCGCGTTCACTCGCGTCGGCCGCGTCGATAACGCTCTGTGAGACCAGAATGCGTCGCGGTACCTCTTTGGCCCGGTTGGTGAGCCGGGCCGCCGCGTTCACCGCGTCCCCGATGACCGTGTACTCGCGGCGGGTGTCGGTGCCGATATCCCCGGCGAAAACCCGGCCCCGGGCCACACCGATCCCGATATCGAGTTCGCCCGCCGCCAGGATCTCGTCCCGGATCCGGCGGGCCGCGCGTAGGGCGGGGGTCGCGTTGTCGGCCAGCGCGATCGGGGCGCCGAAGATACACAGCGCCGCATCACCCTCGAATTTGTTCACCAGCCCGTCGTTCTCCTCGGTCGCGGCGACCACGGTGGCCATCAACCGGTTGAGCATGGCCACGAACTCCTGCGGCGGCAGTCCGGTGGAGATCGCCACCGACCCGGTGACGTCGACGAACAGCGCCGAGACCTCCCGTACGTCACCGGTGAGATCGATACCGCCGGCCAGGGCGCGTTCGGCCACCTCCTCGCCCACATGCCGGCCGAATACATCGCGCATCCGCAATCGTTCGCGCAGATTCGCCGACATCTCGTTGACCGAATGCTCGAGCCGCCCGATCTCGCTGGCGCTGCCGACCGAGACCCGGACGTCCAGGTCGCCCCTGGTGATCCGGTCCACCGCGATCCGCAATGTCCGCAGCGGCGCGGCCACGGCCCGGGCCAGTGCCCAGGTGGCGAGTACCCCGACGACGAGGCTGATGGCCGCGAGATAGATACCGGTCCGGATCCGGTGTTCCATCGTGGTTGCCGGATCGGACAGCACCACGATCAGCGCACTGAGCGGCATGGCTCCCGAGACCGCCCAGGCCAGGGCCACCCGGACGAAAACCGAGGAGCTCCAGTGCATGGTCGCGCCGAGTACGCCCGCGACGATCGGCACCACCGGCCGGATCACCCGGTCCACGACCAGATAGGTGATACCGGCGGATTCGAGTCCGCCGACGGAGAACATCGCCAGCAGGACGGTGAGATCGTTCTCCACGGTGAGCCGGGCGAGCAGGATCGCCGACAGCACCACCCCCGGTGCCCACATCAGCAGTGAGCGGATGGTGATCGCGAGCGGCAGGTGCAGGATCCGCCGCGCCTCTTCCGGAGTGGGCTTCCGAGAGCTGTCCAGCCAGGCGAAATAGCTCATCCGGTCGCGGACGGCGAGCGCGATCCCGAACAGTGACGCGACGGTCGGGTAGACGGTCACCAGGATCAGCCCGCCCAACTGATCGGAGCCGATCCGACCCGGAAAGCCGATGAGCACCAGCTGGGTGACGATGACCGCGAGACCGCTCAGATGCGCGGCGATGACCACCGACGCCAGCCCCCAGCGGGCGCCGACGGTCCACTGCATCAGCCGGGTGATCACCCTGGACCGGGGCCGGGCCCCGAGACTGTAGATCATCCGGAGCTATCCGCGGTGGCCGCTGGAGCACAGGCGGCCGGTATCGAAGGACACGAATGAGGAGCCTAATCGACACAGCTGGGCAGATGTCCGTGAACGACCGCACCGCACCGCCACGGGCCGCTCAGCCGATCAACACCAACCAGACGGCCAGGTAGTGGCAGAGGGCGGCCACTACGGTGGCGGCGTGGAAGAACTCGTGGTGACCGAAGGTGCTCGGCCACGGATTCGGCCATTTGGTGGCGTAGAGGATCGCGCCGAAACTGTAGGCCAGTCCACCGGCGACCAGCAGCAATACCGCGGGCAACCCGACCGAACGATAGAGCTCCCCGCCCACCGGCACCACCGCCCAGCCCAGCAGCAGATACAGCGGCACACCCACCCAGCGCGGAGCGTGCGGCCACAGCACCTTCAGCGCCACCCCGGCCAGCGCGCCCGTCCACACCACGGCGAGCAGGATCGGGCCGGTCGGGTCGGGTAGCCCGAGCAGCGCGAACGGAGTGTAGGTGCCCGCGATGAACAGGAAGATCATCGAATGGTCGGCGCGTTTCATCCGGGTCCGCGCGCGGACCGTGGTCCAGGTGATCCGGTGATAGACGGCGCTCACCCCGAACAGGGCGCAGATGGTGAGCCCGTAGACGACAGTCGCCACGACCGCGGTCGTCGATATCGTCGCCGCTTTCGCGACCAGGGCGATGACGGCCAGCGCCGCGATACCGGTGGCCCAGGTGTGGATCCAGCCGCGCATCCGGGGTTTGACCAGCGCGACCAGCGAGTCGGCCGGGTTGGGGACCGGGTCCTCGCCGTCCGGTCCGTTCCGGGGGCCGGTCCCGGCGTCGAGCACGGTGCCGGGCGGATCGAGGTCGCCGGGATCCGGGGGACCGCCGGGGCGCTGGTCGGGCACGTTACCTCCTGGTCGGCTCTGCGCTGGACCGCCTCCGGCCGCAGCGCGACGGGTCGGCCGCCGGATGGGCCGCGGACTTGTATCCGCGGCGCGACCCGCGATCGATACACAACCCGTGGGTAACCTACGGCAGCGTAGGTTTCTCTCGCGACCTACTGTACCGGCTCACCCCCGGACACGGGAGTCTCGTCCCGAGCCTGGGCGCCATCGCATTCCGCGGCAACTACGGCCCCGGACCGGAAAAGGCGTACTGTTGGTCGTCGTGGAATTTCCGAGTCGGCTGCGGGGCTTTCCCTATCGCATCTACGAGGCCCGTCTGGCCAAGCAGCTTGCGGATAAACAGCATCCGCGCCATGTAGCGGTGGTGTGTGACGGCAATCGCCGCTGGGCCCGGGAGAACGGGTTCACCGACATCACCCACGGACACCGCGTCGGCGCCCTCAAGGTCGCCGAACTGGTCAGCTGGTGCGAAGCCGAAGGAATCGAACTCGTCACCGTCTACCTGCTCTCCACCGAAAACCTCAGCCGCGGCCAAGACGAGCTGGAAACCCTCTTCGAAGTCATCACCGACGTCGTCGAAGAACTGGCCGCCCCGGAACAGAACTGGCGGGTCCGCATAGTCGGAACCCTCGACGGCCTCCCCGAACTGGTCGCCAAACGAATGCGTGCCGCCACCGAACGCACCCGCGAACGCACCGGCACCCACGTCAATGTCGCCATCGGCTACGGCGGCCGCCAAGAAATCGCCGACGCGGTCCGCCAACTGGTCCGCCAAGAGATATCGGCCGGAGAAACAGGCGAAGACCTGGTCCAATCCATCACGGTCAGCGCCATCGGCCAACACCTCTACACCTCCGGCCAACCCGACCCCGACCTGGTCATCCGCACCTCCGGAGAACAACGACTCTCCGGCTTCCTGCTCTGGCAGAGCGCCTACTCCGAGATCTGGTTCACCGAGGTCTACTGGCCCGAATTCCGCCGAGTCGACTTCCTGCGCGCACTACGCGACTACGCGGCCCGCCACCGTCGCTACGGCACCTGAGCTGTGTTTTCGGCGCCGCCTGCGGCGGCGCGGGGTTGAGGCCCCCTTGGTCTCGCCGTTCAGGCCTCGAGACTCGCGCCTGCGGCGCATGCGCTTCGAGGCCTGAACG